>NZ_VRUT01000006.1:0-72447 GCF_008039465.1 Methylobacterium sp. WL120
ACCCCGTGCCGGCGCCGGGCCTCGGCCCCGGGCGCGCGCAGCAGAACCGGGCCGTCGAGGATGTCCGCGCCGTAGCGCTGGCGGACCCGGTCGCCGAGCCCGCCGGCGGGGATGGTCTCCCCGGAGAATGAACCCGCGGCCGCGCAGAGCAGGCCGAGGCCGAAGATCGCGCCGCGATGGGTGTTCACGCCCCCGGTCGCCGCGCGCATCGCCGCCTCCGCCGCGATCCCGATGCGCCGAAGCTCGGGCATCGTCGTACCCTGGGCGCCGGCGGCGGCGAGGTCGGCGAGGTAGGGCTCGATCGCCGCCGTGCTCGCCGCGAAGGTGGCGGCGTCCATGTCGGCATGGCTGCCGCTGTCGATGCGGCTGACGAGGCCGGGCTTCGGGTAGGTGTCGAGTTCGCGCCGCAGGGCCGAGGCCGCGGCCGCCGCGATGCGCCTGGCGCGCTCGGCGTCCCGCAGGGGCAGGCTCGGGGCTCGGGAACGGGCGGCTGTCGTCATGGCCTCTCGGATGCGGCGACGGGTTCGGGACGGAAGACCGCCGGTGCCGCTCCATATCGCCGCCGCGCCCGCATCCGGCAACCGGCGCGGCGAAACACGCGGATGAACCTTGGCCCCGGCCGATGGTTGCCGGTCCGATCCTGTCCCGCCTTCTGAGGTACCCCGCGATGCCCGACTCGAACAGAACCCCGGATGCCAAGACGTCCGGCGCCCCGAAGAAAGCCCTCGACGCCAAGGGGATCGTCGACGCCCTGGTCAAGGCGCGCGGCGGCGCGCTCGCCGGCGCAGCGCTCGGCGGCCTCGCCCTGATCGGCGGCCTTGCCTACCGGTCGCTACGCGGCGGCAAGGCGGACGCGGCCGAGACGGCGGCCTTCCAGGACGTGCCGGAGGACGAGGCGCGCCTGATGCTGCGGGCGATGGTGGCCGCGACGGTCGCAGACGGCGTGGTCGACGCGGCCGAGCGCCGCCGTCTCGACGAGGCGGTGGCGGCCGCCGGCATCGACCGCGACGGGCGCGCCTGGCTCGAGCGCGAGCTCGGCAACCCGGCCGAGATCGACGAGATCGCCGACGCGGTGGACGATGCCGAAGCCGCCGCCCGGATCTACGCCGCGGCGGCGCTGGCGATCGACCTCGACACGATGCAGGAGCGCCAGTTCCTCAAGATGCTGGCGGAGGCCCTCGACGTGCCGCCCGAGGCCGCCGCCCGCGTCGAGCGTGAACTCTCGGCCTGATCGTCTCGCCGTTGCACCCTCCGGTTGATGCCGGCGGGTGCGACGGTGCTAGGCTCCGGGTCGCGGCGCAGGAAGACGGCGTCGCGGAAAAGCCCGGGAAGCGCATGTCCGAGGAAACCTCAAAGCCGCTTCGCCGGCAGCTCGCCGCCGTCGCCCTCGCGGGCGGCCTGATGACCGGGGCGGCGGCCGCCGAGCCCTTGGGGCCGCTCACCATCGCCCGGCAGGGCAGCTTCTTCGTCGGCGGCCGCAGCGTCGCCTCGGACACGCTCTCGACGCTGCCGGCCTACGCGCCCTCGGGCACGATCGCCGTCGACCAGGTCTACGTGCGCTACCAAATCCCGGTGGAGGCCAAGCGTCCGGCGGTCGTCCTGATCCACGGCTGCTGCCTTACCGGCAAGACCTGGGAGACGACGCCGGACGGGCGCATGGGCTGGGACGAGTTCTTCGTCCGCGCCGGCTTTCCCACCTACGTGATCGACCAGGCCGGCCGCGGCCGCTCTGCGGTCGACCCGTCCGCGATCAATGCGGTGAAGACCGGCAAGGCCGCGCCGGAGACGCTGCCGCCGGTGGTCTCGGCCGGCCAGGAACCGGCCTGGGCGATCTTCCGCTTCGGCCCGAAATACCCGGAGGTTTTCCCCGGGATGCAGTTCCCGCTGGAGGCGCAGGGCGAGTTCTGGAAGCAGATGGTCGCCGACTGGGCCGCGACCCTGCCGACCCCGAACCCGACCGTCCCCGCCCTGTCCGAGTTGGCGAAGACGTTGGACGGCGCGATCCTGATCAGCCACTCGCAATCGGGCATCTACCCGTTCCAGACCGCGGCGCTCGACCGCGCCGGCATCCGCGGCCTCGTGGCGATCGAGCCGGCGGCCTGCCCCGATCCGGCCAAGGACGACATGGCGCCCTACAGGGACCTGCCGATCCTCGTGCTGTGGGGCGACTACGTCGAGCTGGCGCCGCGCTGGGCGCCGCGGCTCAAGCTCTGCCGCGCCTTCGTCGAGGCCGCCAACAAGGCCGGCGGCAAGGCCGAGCTGGTGCTGCTGGCCGACGTCGGCCTGACGGGCAACTCGCACATGCTGATGCAGGACCGGAACAGCCTCGACGTCGCCGCCTGGCTAACCGCCTGGCTCGACGCGCACGTGCCGCCGCGGAAGCCGTGAAGGCGCAGCGGCGCCCTCAGCCGGCCGCCTCCTCCTTCAGCGCCTGCAGCCCCTCCCGGTAGGTGGGGTAGGCGAGTTCGACGCCGAGTTCCTCGCGGATCAGGCGGTTCCGCACGCGCTTGTTCTCGCCGTAGAAGCTGCGCGCCATCGGCGAGAGGTCGGCGGTCTCGAAGTCGACCTCCGGCGGTAGGGGAAGGCCGGTGAGCCTGGCTGCGTATTCCGTCACGGTCTGGGGCGCGGCCGGCTCGTCGTCGGTGACGTTGTAGACCGCGCCGTTGCGCGGGCGGTCGAGGGAGGCCAGCAGCGTCGCGGCGATGTCGTCGATGTGGATGCGGTTGAAGACCTGTCCCGCTTTCACGATGCGCTGGGACCGGCCGTCCCGCAGCTTCACGATCGGGTTGCGGCTGGGGCCGTAGATGCCCGACAGCCGGAACACCTGCACGGCCTTGCCGGTCTCGGCCCCGAGCGCGAGCCACGCGTTCTCGACGGCGAGCCGCCCCTGCGAACGCGCGCTCTTCGGGGTGGCCGGCGTCGCCTCGTCGATCCAGGCGCCGTCGTGGTCGCCGTAGACGCCGATGGTCGAGAGGTAGCCGATCCAGCCGATCCGGCTCCGGGCGATGTCGTCGCGGAAACGGCGCAGCACCGGATCGCCGTCGCGGTCGGGCGGGACGGAGACGAGGAGCGCGTCGGCCGCCGCGAGGTCGGCGGGGATGCGCGGGTCGTCGGCCTCGGGGCCGAAGGCGCGCATCGACAGCCCGGTCTCGGCCTCGAGCGCCCGCGCCTTGTCCGCGTCGGTCACGGTGGCGCAGATCTGCGGGAAGCGGTCGCGGGCGGCCTCCGCGAAGCGCCGGGCGGAAAAGCCGAGGCCGAACACGAAGAGGGTCATCGATCAGGTCTCCTCCGGCGGGTCCAAGAGAGCGCGCCATTCGGCCAGCACGTCCGGGTCGGTCTCGCCGAGCCCATGACGCTCGTAAAGGGGGCGGCAGGCCGCGGGACCGAGCAGCGCGCCGCAGGCCCAGACCGCCATGCCGCGCACGATCGCCGACGCGTCGCCCAAGTTTCGCACGGCGGAGGCGGCCAGCGCGGGATCGCCCGAGTTGCCCACCGCGATCAGGACGTTGCGCAGGAAGCGGTCGCGGCCGGTGCGCTTCACCGGCGTGCCGGCGAACCGCGTGCGGAAGGCGGCGTCGTCGAGGTCGGCGAGTTCGGCGAGCGGCGGCGCGTCGAAGGCGGGGTCGGCCGCCATGCGCGCGTCGCGCGCCGCGTGCGCGAACTTGTTCCAGGGGCAGATCGCGAGGCAGTCGTCGCAGCCGAACACCCGGTTGCCGATCGCCCTGCGGAACTCCGGCGCGATCGGGCCGGCATGCTCGATCGTCAGGTAGGAGATGCAACGCCGCGCATCCAAGCGGTAGGGGGCCGGGAAGGCGTTCGTCGGGCAGACGTCGAGGCAGGCGCGGCAGGAGCCGCACCGGTCGGGTTCGGGCGCATCTGGCTCCAGCTCGGCGGAGGTGTAGATCGCACCGAGCAGCAGCCAGTTGCCGTGGCGGCGCGACAGCAGCACCGTGTGCTTGCCCTGCCAGCCGAGGCCGGCGGCGGCGGCCAGCGGCTTCTCCATCACGGGTGCGGTGTCGCAGAACACCTTCACCCGCACGTCGCCCTTGGCCGAGAGGTAGCCGCCGAGTTCCTTCAGCCGCCCCTTCACCACGTCGTGATAGTCGCGGCGCTGGGCGTAGGCCGCGATCGCCCCGCGATCCTTCCTCGCCAGAAGGTCGAGCGGATCGGTTTCGGGGCCGTAATTCGTGGCCAGCACGATGATGCTGCGCACCCCCGGCCACAAGGTCTTGGGTGAGGCGCGCTGGTCGGCGCGGTCCTGCATCCAGTCCATCGTGCCGTGGGCGCCCTCGCCCAGCCACGCGGCGAGGCGGCCGGGCAACTCCGGCACCGCCTCCGGGCGGGTGACCTGCACGTCGCAGAAGCCGAGGTGGCGGGCGCGGGCCTCGACGAGGCGGCGCAGCTCGGCGCCGGCGAAGGTGCGGCGGTCGCTCAGAAATCCAGGTCCGCGTAATGCCCGGCCGGCGGCATGCCCGCGACCCGGTCGGCCAGCAGCGCCCGGAAGGAGGGCCGCGACTTCACTCGCGCGTACCAGTCCCGCGCCGTCTCGTCCTCGTCCCACGGCACGTCGCCGAGGTAGTCGACGCAGCTCAGGTGCGCGGCCGCCGCAAGGTCGGCGTAGGTCAGGTGGTCGCCGGCGATCCAGCGGCGGCGGGCCATGAGGTAGCCGATGTATTTGAGGTGGTAGCGCACGTTGGTGCGGGCGGCGCGGATCGCGTTCATGTCCGGCGGGCCGCCGCCGGTGGCGCTGGTCATGAAGCGCTTGGCGATCTTCTCGGTCACGAGGTAGCCGGTCACCTCGGCGTCGAACTTGACCAGGAACCAGTCCATCAGCCGGCGCACCTCGACGCGCTCGGCCGGGTGGTCCGGCATCAAGCGGCGGCCGGTGAGCCCGAGGCCGCGGGTCTCGTCGAGGTATTCCGCGATGATGCCGCCGCCGGGCACGACGAGGCCGCCCTGCTCCATCAGCACCGGCGTGGTGCCGGCCGGATTGATCAGCAGGAACGCGTCGCGCCTGTCCCAGGGCCGCTCCTCGACGAGGCTCGGCTCCAGGCCCATCTCGGCCAGGACGAGGCGGATGAAGCGGGAGTTGGCGCAGAAGGGAAAGTGATAGAGCGTCGCCATCGAGGCCGTTGTCGGACGAGGGGGGCTGCCGGCGGGACGCGCCGCACGGGATACCCCGCGGGACCGGGCTTGGATGCATCGTTATTGCCCGATCGTTGCCGCCTCATTAACACGCCGCACCGGTCGCGGTAACCGCCCGTTCACCCTGATCGGCGAACCGTGGGCGCGCCGCCGCACCGGGCGGCGATTCCAACCCACCAGGCCGGTCGCCTTCGCGCGCGGCCGAGGCGAGCGATGATGCGAGATCTGCGATGATGGATGCGATGAGCATCGCGAAGGCGGTCGTGCTCGCGGTCGTGGAGGGCGCGACCGAGTTCATCCCGGTCTCCTCCACCGGCCACCAGCTGCTGGTCGGGCACTTCATCGGGTTCCACTCGCCCAACAACACCTTCGAGGTGCTGATCCAGCTCGGCGCGATCCTGGCGATCCTGGCGGTGTACTTCCGCCGGCTCCTGGGCATCGCCTTCGCCCTGCCGAACGACCCGAAGGCGCGCCGGTTCGTCCTCGGCATCCTCGTCGCCTTCCTGCCGGCGGCGATCGTCGGCGGCCTGTTCTCGAAGGTGATCAAGGCCTACCTGTTCAATCCGTGGATCGTCTGCGCGACGCTGGTCGCGGGCGGGCTCGTGCTGCTCGTCCTCGACGACACCGAGCTCGAGGTGAAGAAGACCGACGTCTACGACTTCACCCTGCCGATGGACCTGAAGATCGGCATTTTCCAGTGCCTGGCGATGATCCCGGGCGTGTCGCGCTCCGGCGCCACCATCGTCGGCGCGATGCTGATGGGCGCCGACAAGCGTTCGGCCACCGAGTTCTCGTTCTACCTCGCGATGCCGACCATGGCCGGCGCCTTCGCCAAGGACCTGCTCGACAACTACAGGAACCTCGGCAGCGACGACGTCGGCCTGATCGCCATCGGCTTCGTGGTGGCCTTCGTCTCGGCGCTGGTCGTCGTGCGGACGGTGCTCGACTACGTCTCCCGCCATGGGTTCTGGCTGTTCGCGTGGTGGCGCATCGTCGTCGGCTCGGCGGGTTTCGCCGGCCTGATCATCTTTGGATAGAAAATACGCGCATCCCGGTCGATTGCCTCGCCAGCGGGGCCGTGCGAGGGCAGACGGATGGGGAGATCGGGCGAAAGACCCGCATCCCGGCACCGTTTGAAGGCCCGCTGCGATGGAAGACAGACCGCTTGCCGACCTCTTCGAGCCCGCGACCCGCGCGCGCTGGCTCGGCCTCGTCGAGGGCGTTCTGAAGGGCGCCGACTTCGAGAAGCGCCTCGTCTTCAAGACCGCGGACGGCCTGCGCATCGAACCGCTCTACGAGGCGGCCGAGCCGGCGCTGCAGCCGGTCCGCGCCCCCGGACCGTGGCGGATCGCCCAGCGCGTCGATCACCCTGAGATCGAGCAGGCGAACCGGCAGGTGTTGGCCGACCTCGAAGGCGGCGCCGACGCGCTGACCCTGGTGTTCTCCGGCGCGCCCGCCGCCCACGGCTACGGCCTCACCGCCCGCACCGTGGAGGAGTTGGAGGCGGCGCTCTCCGGCGTCATGCTGCCGCTGATCGGCTTGCGGGTCGACGCCGGCCCGCTCGGGCTGGAGGCCGCCCGCCTCGTCCTCGACCTCGCCAAGGCGCGCGGCGAGGACCTGTCGGCCTGCGACATCGACCTCGGCATCGATCCCGTCGGCACCCTCGCCGCCTCCGGCACCCTCGGGGCGGTGTGGTCCGAGATCGCGCCCAAGCTCGGGCAGGCGATGAAGGACTTCGACGCAGCCGGCTTTGCCGGGCGCGCGCTCCTGGCCGACGGACGACCCTACCACGAGGCCGGCGCTGGCGAGGCGGCCGAGCTCGGCGCGGTGCTCGCGACGGCGGTGGCCTACCTCCGGGCGCTGGAGGCGGAAGGGATTACGCTCGAACGCGCCCGCGACGCGGTCGGCATCCTGCTCGTGACCGATGCCGACGAGTTCCTCACCATCGCGAAGTTCCGGGCGATGCGCCGGCTCTGGGCCCGCATCGAGCAGGCCTGCGGCCTCGACCCGAAGCCGCTGCGGCTCCACGCCGAGACCGCATGGCGGATGATGACCCGGCGCGACCCCTTCGTGAACATCCTGCGGACCGCGATGGCCGCGACCGGCGCCGGCCTCGGAGGCGCGGACGCCGTCACCGCCCTGCCCTACACCCAGGCGCTCGGCCTCCCCGACGCCTTCGCCCGGCGGGTGGCGCGCAACAGCCAGATCGTCCTGATCGAGGAATCGAACCTCGCCCGCGTCGCCGACCCTGCGGCGGGCGCCGGCGGCTTCGAGAGCCTGACCGCGCAGCTGGCCGAGGCCGGCTGGGAAGCGTTCCAGGCGATCGAGCGCGAGGGCGGCATCGTCGCCTCGCTCAGCGTCGGCAAGCTCCAGCGCCGGATCGAGGCCACCCGCGAGACCCGCGCGAAGAACGTCGCGACCCGGCGCGAGGCGCTGACAGGCGCCACCGAGTTCCCGTACCTCGCCGAGAAGCCGGTGGCGGTGCTCGACGTGGCGCCCGTGCCGCCAGCGCCGGCCGCGAGCTTCGGCACCGGGGCCGCGGTCGCCTGCGACGCGCTTCCGTCGCAGCGGCTGGCCGAGCCCTACGAGGCGTTGCGCGACGCCTCCGACGGCCTCCTCGCCAAGGGCGGCAAGCGCCCGCAGGTGTTCCTGGCCAACCTCGGGCCGGTGGCGGTGTTCAACGCCCGCTCGACGTTTGCCGCCAACGCCTTCGCCGCCGGCGGAATCGAGGCCCTGAGCAACGACGGGTTCGCCGACGAGGCGAGCCTCGCCGAGGCGTTCACGGCGTCCGGCGCCGCGCTCGCCTGCCTGTGCTCCTCGGACAAGGTCTACGAGGCGCGCGCGGTCGCCGCGGCGACCGCCCTCAAGGCGGCCGGCGCCGGGACGACCTACCTCGCCGGCAAGCCGGCGGCGGAGCTGGCCGAGCCGCTGCAGGCGGCGGGCGTCCACGGCTTCCTGCATGCCGGCGGCGACCTCCTGGCCCTGCTCAACGACGCCCTGCGGCGGGCCGCCCGCGCCTGAGTTTGGAAATCGGCAACCGATCCGGCCGTCGCGTGTTTCGATGCGGACAGGCCCGCACGCCCGAACGGCGCGTGCGGGCCTCGCGACACGCGCGCTCGACCGGGATCCGATGAAAGCACTGACGCTGGCCGCCGCCCTCCTCATCCTCGCAGCCGGCGGCCTCAGCCCCGCCGACGCGGCGCGGAAGAAGGTCCAGATCCCGAACCGCTACGACGGCAACTGGAGCATCGAGGTCATCACCGAATCCGGCATCTGCGACCGGGCCTACCGCTACGGGGTGCGCATCGAGCGCGGTCAGGCCAGCTATCCCGGCGGCGACTTCTCGATCAGCGGGCGCGTGGCGAGCAACGGCGCCGTGCGCGCCGCGATCTCCAACGGGTCGGCGACCGCCAACGTCGTCGGCCGCCTCGGCCGCCAGGGCACCGGAACCGGCACGTGGTCGACCGACGGCGCCCCCGGCTGCAGCGGCCGCTGGAACGCCGAACGGCGCGGCTAACGCGTCCTTCGCGGGCGAACGCGCGTCCGTCCCGGCGACCTCGTCTGTGACTCGGAAGCGACGGTGATCCATGATCGCTGCGCGCGGTCGCGTCGCAGCGTGGATGGCCCTGTTCCCGACACGATCCCTGGGGAATACTCCGCTCGATCGATCCCTCGTTCGAGGCTTCCCGCGCGATGAAGACCCCGCTGCTCGGTGTGCTCGCATTCCTTCTCGCCCTCGCGCCCGCCACGGCGCGCGAACGCCAAAAGCCCGACGCCGACGCGGCGATGGCGCCGCTGCAGCAGGCCGCGACCGATTGCTTCGCCGAGACGGTGATGGCCAACCCCGGCGCGCTGAACCACGCCCGCGCCGGCCGCTGGTTTCAGGCCGCGGGGGTGATCGGCTTCCTCTGCCGCCCCGAGGTCGACGCGATGATCGCGACGCACGACCGCCTCTTCGGCCGCGGCACCGGCGCCAAGTACTTCAAGGGCGCTTACGCGCACCATCTCGACCAGCAGCTCGCCCTTCGCCTCCAGCCGATGCTGGAGCGCAAGACCGTCGCCAGCGCCGAGCCCCCAGCCGACAAGGCCGCCGCGGACGAGGCGCCGGGCGAGTGACCGGTCTCGCGTAGCGCTTCCGCGATGGCCTACGAACTCTACTACTGGCCGATGCTGCAGGGGCGCGGCGAATTCGTGCGCCTCGCCCTCGAAGAGGCCGGCGCGGCTTACGTCGACGTCGCCCGCGAGCCAGAGACCGACGGACTCGGCCTGCCGGCGCTGACGCGGATCCTCGAGGATCTCGACGAGCCGCGCCCGGCCTTCGCCCCGCCCTTCCTGCGCGACGGCGACCGGGTCGTCGGGCAGACGGCGGCGATCCTGCTCTATCTCGGACCTCGGCTCGACCTCGTCGGCGCGAGCGAGGACGAGCGGATCTGGACCCACCAGATCCAGCTCACCATCGCCGACATGGTGGCCGAGGCGCACGACACCCACCATCCGGTCGCGGTCGGCCTCGCCTACGAGGACCAGAAGGCGGAAGCCGCCCGCCGCGCCGCGCATTTCCGCGCCGACCGCATCCCCGAGTTCCTGGCCTGGTTCGAGCACGTGCTGTCCCGCAACGGCGGCACCCATCTCGTCGGCGATTGCCTGAGCTACGCCGACCTGTCGCTGTTCCAGCTCGTCGACGGCCTGCGCTACGCCTTCCCGAAGGCCATGGCCGCGCAGCTCCGCGACCACCCGCGCGTGGCCGCGCTTCACGCTGCGGTCGCCCGACGCCCGCGGATCGCGGCCTATCTCGCGAGCCCACGGCGCATCCCGTTCAATGAACAGGGCATCTTCCGGCGCTACGCCGAACTCGACGGTTAGGCCTCACGACGCCGGCTTCTCCGCCCGCCCGCGATAGGACAGCGCCTCCGCCAAGTGCAGGCGGCGGACCGTCGGCTCGCCGTCGAGGTCGGCGAGGGTGCGGGCGACGCGCAAGGTCCGGTGGAAGCCGCGGGCGGTGAGGCGCATGCTCTCGGCCGCCGTGCGGATCAGCGCGGCGCCGTCCGCGTCCGGCGCGGCGACCCGCTCGATCAGGCTAGCCGGGCAGGTCGCGTTGGTGGTGCCCGCGGCCAAGCCCTCGGCGTCGTAGCGGGCGGTCTGGCGCCCGCGCGCGGCGGCCACCCGAAGGGCGGTCTCGCGCGAGCCTTCGGCCGGCGGCGGCAGGATCAGGTCGGCGGCGGTGACGGCGGCGACCTCGATGCGCAGATCGATCCGATCGAGCAGCGGCCCCGAGATGCGGGCGCCGTACTGCGCCATGCAGCGCTCGTTCGGCCCGCGCCGGCAGGCGTAGCCCGGCTCCAGCGCCTGCCCGCAGCGGCAGGGGTTCATCGCGGCGACGAGCTGGAAGCGGGCCGGATAGGTGATGCGGTGGTTGGCCCGCGCGATCATGATCTCGCCGGTCTCCATCGGCTGGCGCAGCGAATCGAGCACCTGCGGCGTGAACTCCGGTATCATGGCGCAAACGCCACAAGCGTTCTCAGCGACTTAGCTCCACGTCTCCGACGAGTCATTCGGTTGGAGGACGTGTTGTGATGGGCGCGTGGTTCGCTTTTGCCGGCGTGAGCGCGGCGCTAATTGGCGTAGTCCCGATTGAAGCGGCTTCTCCGCAGCCGCAACTCGTCCGACGGGATATCACCCTTGCTGGGAACGATAGCTGTCTCGCGGAAAACGCCTTCGATCGGCGCCGGATCATATTTGTCTACTCGTCTGACGGTGAAGGCAAACCCTGTCTGATGCCGTCTATCGTCAAAAACGGTTCCATAGTCGACTACGCCTATAAGGACTGGCAGAATGTATTCAGCGTTTCTCTTGAGGGCGTCCAATCTAGTTTGAATAATTTCGAGTTTGTTATTGAAGACATACTTACTTCCGGGAAAGACGGTTGCGGAGTGATATGACGTATGAGCACTTATTCCGCCGATCATCTCTCTGAAGCGGGCGTCGAGGTCAAAACCGTCTTCACCTCCAGGGGAAGGGGAGGCTATTTCGCAGCTAATTACGACGTTGGTTCCTGGGGATTGGCCGACATTTTCCACGGTAACATCGAATTCGGCGTACATGCCCATGTTGAACGTCAGCGGGCCAATGATTTCAGCGTCAACTTTAATCCAAGGTCGCTGCGCGAAGTGGAAGGTTTCCCGGTTGAGCTGATTGGCCTCGTGAGCCGCGGCAGCAGCTTCGCCGGTGGCTATCGCTGCCTGTGCTGTAACAGCGATAGACTCTTTCATGTCGTGGGACTGCTGCTCAGCGAAGTCTCGCAAATCTCGCGTGGATGTCCGCAGACCATCCGTGGAGACGTAGAGACGCTTCGTATAAAAAACGAGGAACAAGGTGAATATGGAAAGCAATACGTCAGTAATTTTTACTTCATAAAAGAAGCTCTTCCACCAATTATGATGTTCTTCCTTGCCATCGCCGGGATTGATTTTGGCGGGAATGTTATGGTCAAGGGAGATGGGTTGACCGGATGGCGCCGAGCCGCGCTCTGGGGCCTCAGCGGTATTATTGGGCTGGGGTCTTTTCTGGGCTTGTTCCTCGGTATGCGGCTGCTCAGCACGCTGTAGCGGCCCAGCTGAACGCGGGGCTGGCTCAACTTGTGCTAGGACACTCGTCACTGACAGGCAGAGCGCCCACGCGACCGCAACGAACTTCATAGATGACCCTAACCCGCTTAAGCGAAGCCGCATTGCAGCCGATTGCGGATATTGGGACAAGAGGGTCGTTAGAGTTCGGCCAGTTCGGCAAGCTGCACGCCTTCTAATTCAAGCGCCGCGAGACAAGCGAGCAGGAACGTCGCGGCGAACGTCCCGCGCTTAAGCTTCATCGTGATTGAGGCTTCGGTTTCCTCGAAGCCGTGGGCCTTCAGCCGCTCCCGAAGCGCGGCGTAGGTCACGCCCTTTTCCTTCATTTTCGCCTTGAGAAAGGCGCTAGCACGGGCCTGCCACTCGGCTTCTGTCTTCGCGATCTGCATGAGCGCACCTATCGTTTTTGCGAGCTATCAAAAACGATAGAATTTGCTTGACCCGTCGTCAAACCTCTCATATTCGTTAGCTATCGAATTCGATAGGTAGCGACCGTGGCTCAGCACTTCCTTCTCTCCGCCCGCGCCAAGACCCTGAGCCTCGCTCAGGTCATGCGGATGACGGACGACCAGGCCGAGGCGACGTTCCGCATGGTCCGTTGGCCCGAGACGAGCGGCGCCCCGGTGTGCTGCCACTGCGGCGGGCTCGACGCCTACGATTGCCGCCGTCCGAACGGCGCTCCCCGCTTCCGCTGCCGCGCCTGCCGCAAGGACTTCTCGATCACCTCCGGCACGCTGTTCGCCTCGCACAAGCTGCCCCTGCGCGGCTACCTCGCGGCCATCGCCATCTTCGTCAACGAGGTGAAGGGCAAGAGCGCCTTGGCCCTCACGCGCGACCTGGGAGTCTCCTACAAGTGCGCCTTCGTGCTCTGCCACAAGCTGCGCGAGGCGATGGCCGTTGAGATGAAGGGCCGGGTCGTCGGCGGCGAGGGCAAGACCGTGGAAGTCGATGGCGGCTACTTCGGCGGGTACATCAAGCCCGCCAACCACAAGGCCAACCGCGTCGATCGCCGGCTCGCTCGCAACCAGAACGGCAAGCGCGAGTGCGTCGTCATCGTGCGCGAGCGCGGCGGTAACTCGGTCCCAGCCGTGTTCCGCACCGAGGGCGCGGCCCTTTCCTTCATCAAGGCGCGCGTCGCCAATGGCACCGTCGTTCACGCCGACGAGGCGTCATCCTGGGATGCGCTCCACGCTCAGTACGAGGTCAAGCGCATCAATCACCAGCAGGCCTACAGCGACGCTGGCGCCTGCACGAACATGGCCGAGGAGTATTTCAGCCGCCTTCGTCGCGCCGAGGCCGGGCACCACCACCATATCGCGGGCGTCTACCTCCTCCGCTATGCGCAGGAAGCAAGCTGGCGCGAGGATCACCGCCGCGAGGCGAATGGCGCTCAGTACGAGCGCGTTGCCGGGCTGGCGATGAAGCGCGGACCGTCAGTCGATTTCTGCGGCTACTGGCAGCGGCACTTGAAAGCCGCATGACGCTAAGACGTCGCGTGAATGACTCGGCGCCTCACCATTGATTGAGCTCGCGCTTCAATCCAGCGCCGGCGTTGACATTGACGCCTTGAGCTCGCAAAAGAGATGGGTGCCGATTCGTTGGTGATGCAATGACCGCCGAAGAACTGAAAATTAGTGCCTTGCAATCCGTGACCGCTGCTATTGACGCGGCGTACTCGCGCGGCTTCGCTGAGGGCGGCGCTAATATGCGCGACAATATTTTGAAGGCCGTGAACGTCTCGGCTAGCCAAATCGCTCCCGAAGTCCAAACGGTTGTGAAGGCCAGTATCGAAGGGCGGCCGAGACCTGCGAGAAACCAAATCCCGCAGTTCCTAAAAAGCAACGTACGCGCTCGTCGTGGGCTAGTCAGAACACTCACAAAGAGTTTTTTAGAAGTACACCCCGGTGCGCCGTGGCGCGAAATTGCTGACGCCGTCGTTAAACAGGATGGGTCGGTCTCTGCGTCTTCGGTCGGGACTGAACTTCGTCGCGGTCTTGAAGCCGGTCGCTACCGGCACGAAGGCGCGCTGTATTTCCTCGCCAGCAACGTGGCCGGCGAAGAAACGGCGGAGCATCCTCAGAAGGATGACTCCGCCGATCTGCTCTCGAACGGAAGGGAGGTGAGTACGACGGAACCGCCTTAGCCACTCATCTTCCGGGTTGCATTCGGGTGATCAAGACCCGATGCAGTTCGCAGGCCCGTAGGGGACCATTCCAAGAACGGCGTCGGCGGGAAACTGCCGACGCCACTCCTGTATGTATATGTATCGCAGTGATTCCGGTCAAATTCCCGGCATAGTAGCCGGGTGACGGTCAACCGTTTCTGACCCACCCCTTTAAGTCGCCACCGATCGGCACCTCTCGGGCATGCTCGCCCTGCTTGAGCTTCCACAGGCAGGCGCCGACCCGCTTCCGAATCATCTGTAACATGGTCGGATCGTCGGGGTTGAGCCCGCGCGCCGTCATCACAGTTCGGGCAATGTCTCGGGAGGTCACGGGGCCTTTCGCGAGCCGTAGCGCCCCCATGACGTGCCGCATCATCTCACCTCGGAAGGCAGCATGACGGGGCGGGTACTGACGGTTTGGGATGGCTCCTGTGTCCGCGTCGGGGTCGAAGATGCGGATAGCCGCGTCGATCGCGTCTAGGTCCGTGACGAGCCTCCGTAGCTCGGCCTGCGTGTGTTCGATCTGGCCAGCGATCTCGGCCCGCTTGCGGACTAAGCCGCTCAGCACATGTTCGTTTTTCATGGCCCCGAGATGGGGCTGGACCCGTTAGGCCGCTTGTGGCGTTTGCGCCCTGATACCGGTGAACTCGGGCAGCTCGTCGAGGAACAGCACGCCGCCATGCGCCAGCGAAGCCTCGCCGGGCCGGGCGTTGATGCCGCCGCCGACCAAAGCCGCCATCGAGGCCGAGTGGTGCGGCTGCCGGAACGGACGCCGGTCGGACAGCCGCCCCTCCTTCAGCTCGCCGGCCACCGACTGGATCATCGAGACCGCAAGCAGCTCGCGCGGCGTCAGCGGCGGCAGGATCGAGGGGAGTCGCGCGGCGAGCATCGACTTGCCGGAGCCGGGTGGCCCATTGAACAGCATGTCGTGTCCCATTAAACGCGGGGATCGCACGCTTTCAGTTAGGCGCTGCCGTCACCAAACAGTTCCAGTTCGGCACGACCCCGATATCGTCGACCTCGCGGGACATGGATTGAAGAGAGCACTGGGCTTCTCATTCAGAGTCGCCGATAGCCCTCAGTCCCTATCGAACGTCCGATCTGAAAAGGCCTCCGTGTCACGGCTATGGCAGCGCAACGATATCGCCCCAAGCGGGCCACGCTGATTTTCCCCTTGATGCTGGGGCAAACAGTGAAAAAAAAGCGTCGAGGAATTCTGTCGGCGCCTGTGATTGTTTTGAAACTTCTCTTCGTAGAAGGCCGTAGCGAGCGATGACCCCGCATGACGGGGTCGGAACTCGGAGATACGCATGACTCGCATGTTCAAGGTCGCAAGCCTCACCGTCGCCATGGCGCTCACGGGCGTCGGCGCGTTTGGCTCAGCGGCCCAGGCGGCGGAAGAGAAGACGGTGATGGTCGGTGGGGCGCCGATGTACCCGTCGAAGACCATCGTCGAGAACGCGGTCAACTCGAAGGACCACACCACCCTGGTCGCAGCCGTCAAGGCTGCCGGCCTCGTTGACACGCTCTCCGGCAAGGGTCCGTTCACCGTGTTCGCGCCGACCAACGCCGCCTTCGCCAAGCTCCCGGCCGGCACGGTCGACACGCTGGTTAAGCCGGAGAACAAGGCCACGCTGACCAAGATCCTGACCTACCACGTGGTGGCCGGCACGATGACGGCGGCCGATCTCCAGAAGGCGATCAAGGCCGGCGGTGGAAAGGCCATGCTGAAGACGGTCGAGGGCGGCAGCCTCACCGCCGAGGAGAAGGGCGGTAAGATCGAGCTCATCGATGGCAAGGGTGGCATGTCCACTGTCACCATCGCGGACGTGATCCAGTCGAACGGCGTTATCCACGTCGTCGACACCGTCCTGATGCCGAAGTAGCTTTTCGTAAGGCCACGCCAGGCTGCCCGGACCTCGTCCGGGCAGCCTCCTCAACCGCACTACTGCCTGCGCCGTCGAAACGCCGGCACGCCTATGCCGACAAATTGCTTCTTCCAACAGTAAAACGTCGGCTCGGACGCGCCCATCTTCCGGTCAACCTCGTCCACCGTCTGACTGTTCTCCGCATGCCGCAGGGCAAATGCGATCTGGTCGTTCCTGCAGCGTTTGCGAGGCATGGCGTCCACCCTCCTCCAGGGCTCAGGATGCCTAAAAAAATTGCACTTAGTGCGGACCAGTTTGCTGGGTCAGGGTTACCGCCGCGTCGCTGCCGGCCATCAGCGCGGCCAGAGCATCAAAGGAAATCTCGGTCAGTTCATCCTGAACCACCATCGCTCACAAGGCAGCGATGCCTCCCGCCTGTTGCGGCCTCCGATTGAGCAACCTGACGATATGGCTGCTATTGTCGAGGATGCGCGTAAGCCGGCGGCCGACCTTTCCTTAGCCTCCGACTATGAAGACGTTCGGCAAGGGCTTCGGCGGCGCCTACTTCAATGTTGCCAGGTAGGCGATGACATCCGCGACCTTCTTGTCGTCCTTTAAGCCTTGATAGACCATCTTGGTGCCCTTGACTTTGTTAGCGGCAGGCCCCGTCAGCCATTCTTTAAGATTGGCCTCATCCCACGTAATGCCCGACTCTTTCAGGGCGGTGGAATAGTTGTAGCCTTCGTAGGAAGCGGCCTTGCGTCCGACGACCCCGACAAGGTTTGGCCCGACAGAGTTCTTCCCGAGGGCATGGCAAGCCTTGCAGGCCGTGAAGACCTTCTCACCGGCAGCCGCATCCTGGGCGTGCGCGGAGAAGGTGGGGAGGATGATTGCAAAGGCGACTGCCAGAAGGTGAGTACGCATCGGTATGGATCTCCAAGTGCGGCAGTCGACGTTCGCTCGTGACCGGCTGGGCACACCGCAGAACTTGATCCGCCAAACACACCTAGGACGGATCTGGTCACGACTGGAGAAAAGCGCATGCGGCCAATAGAAGCCAGGCCGCTGCGAATAAAATCTAACCTACCGGCTTATGAGGAGCTGTAGGCGCTAGCGGCGAGATCCAGCTCCAAGGCCTCGGTGTCGGCCACGTGCGGTGGTAAGGCGCATCGTCAACGCAGTTCGGCTTCACAGATAGCGTTGATGCAACCTAGAACGAGGTTCGCTGCCCAGGGCGGTCCACGGCAAGTCACGTCAGCTTACAAGCGGGTGCTAGCGGAAAACGCGATTGGCACTTGGATTACCGCCGCTGTGATTTTTAGCAACGCCTTTCAAATGGACATGAAAAAAATAAACGTTGAATATTCTATTAACACCTTGATTGGGAGATATTCAAGATGCCAGTTCGCTTTTTACTGATTTTGATACTGGCATCGATTGCGACGCCAGCCTTGGCCTTGCAACAGCAGGATACCCTGCGCGATTGGAGTGCCGCAACGGGGGCGGATAGAGACCGCCTACTGCAGCAACTGGAGAAGTCCAGCGAAGGAAGTGCTCCGCGCAAGAATGTGCTGTCTTGTATCAATGACGCTGCAGGCATGAGTGCGCATGCCGACTTGGCGATCAGCGATGTGTTCATGGCCTGTACGAAACAGAAACCGGAAGACTCGATCTGAGCGCCGGTCAACCCTTTACCTCGTCCGCGGAGCGGAGAAGCGTTTCACGACGAAGCGAAGGGTGTTGCGGCCGGGCGAACCGAATGCCGCCCAAGAGGGCGAGTTGAAGTTATTGAGGTTTGGAACGATGCTTTCGCAAGCGGCTATCCTTGTATCGGCCCTCCTGTTCGGCGGGATGGTCCTGTACTCGTTCGGATTTGCATCGTTCCTGTTCAGCGCGCTACCAGCCGACGCGGCAGGCCCCCTCCTGCGCCGCGCCTTCCCGCATTTCTACCTCTTCGTCATAGCGTGCGCCCTTGGCGGCGCGGCGCTGACAGCTGCCATAGATACCGCGTCCGCACTCATACTGGGATTGATCGCTCTCACGGCACTGCTCGCGCGCCAAGTCCTCATGCCGGCGATCAATGGGGCGACCGACGTCGGCAATCGCACACGCTTCAAGGTCCTTCATACAGGGTCCGTCCTGGTAACCCTGGCGCACATCGTCGGGTCGTCCGCCGTGATCCTGAGACTTTCCACCTAGCCGCGTTCGGTCAGCGGTCTTCTGTAACGCCTGGTGGCATGCCAGCGAGATCTCGGGATTGCAGAACAGCTTGGCCATTGAATCGTAGACCAGCCCGTCAAGCGACCGCATGGTGCATCGGCGGTTGATCGGGTCTTGTCGCGCAACCCGCCATCCAGGAAACGACCATGGCCCACGTCCTCGTCATCGGCGCCAGCAAGGGTATCGGCCTGGAGACCGTGAAAGCGTCGCTCGCGGCGGGACACCGCGTCCGGGCCTTCGCGCGTTCGGCCACGACCATGACCCTGTCCGGCGCGGGCCTGGAGCGTTTTACGGGCGACGCGCTGAAGGCTAGCGATGTCGCCGCCGCCCTCGACGGCGTTGATGTCGTCGTCCAGGCGCTTGGGGTGCCGGTCAAGGACCTGCTCGGCCCGGTGACGCTGTTCTCGGACGCGACCAACGTGCTGGTGCCGGCCATGGAGAAAGCCGGGGTCAAGCGCCTCCTGGCCGTCACCGGCTTCGGCACTGGCGACAGCCGGGATGCCATCGGCCTGCTTCAGCGCGTCCCATTCCGTCTCGTCTTCGGCCGCGCCTACGACGACAAGGATGCGCAGGAGATACGCATCCGCAAGAGCGGCCTCGACTGGACGTTCGTTCGGCCGGGCGTTCTCACGCCCGGATCGGCGACCGGCCGCTACAAGGTTCTCACCGAACCCTCGTCGTGGCGGAACGGTCTGATCGCGCGGGCCGACGTCGCCCACTTCATCGTCGGACAGGTCGATCAGCCAACCCACGTGCGAAAGGCCGTCGTCCTGATCGGCTGATCGACCTCGGCCGGTTTCAGGCATCCCAAAATTCGTAACCCGTGGCAGTCCGGTTTCATCGACCTCGGGGCGGTATTCGAGCCCGTCACGTCGGGACCTAGACAGGCCAAAGCCGCTTATGCCCGCGTAACTGCGGTTCACGGCTGCATTTCGAGATCGTTGCCGAGGTGCTGGTGATCACGGCCAAACTGAAGAAGCATGCCCGGGAACACGGGGATCAAGAGGCGGTCTTGCCACCCTTGAGCCGCTGCAGGGTACGAGCGCTTTCCTGGTCGAACTGCGCCTCTGTAAGGTCGCCGGCATCGACGCGTCGGGCCAGCTGCGTGCGATATTCCATCGCCGCCTCCTGTTCGGGGCTGAGGGGCACGGAGGAGCGCGCAGCCGCCCGGGTCCTCTCGGCCCACTCGGTGTAGGAGATGCGACGGGCATCCCGGTCGGCCTTGAGCCGGGTCAGGTCCTCCTGCATCGCGGCGGTAGGCTGAGACGTGGTCGCGGTTCCCTGGCAGGCACCGAAACCCACGGAAATCATCAGGACGACGGCGGCGACTCTGGTCATTTGAAAAATCCTCTCGCCTCGGAGGTGGGAGAGATTTTCGCGATACGTCGATGCCATAACCGCCACACTTCGGCGTGTTGCCAAAACTTCCCACATGAGGATGCCGGTCGATCCCGCTCAATGGTAGCGCCCTGATGGCAGGGTCAGGCGGCGACGTTCGCGTTGTTTAGGCCGCTAAGCCCGAGCGTCTGGGATAGATAGGCCCGTGCCCGGCTGACCCGGCTCTTCACCGTTCCGACTGCGCATTGGAGACGCTCGGCGGCCTCCTCGTAGATGTAGCCCTCCGCACCCACCAGCAGCAGCGCCGAACGTTGCGCTTCCGGAATACGGTCGAGCGTTTCACGAAGCCTTCGAAGGTTCACGACGCCTCCCTGATCGGGAAGCGCCGTGAGCTTGCCGGCGTGATTGCCATCGGCGTCCTCGACCTCGCGCTTCGCCTTGCGCATTTCGGTGTAGAACTGGTTGCGCAGGATCGTGAAAAGCCAGGCGTTCATGTTGGTGCCCTGCATGAAACGCTTGCGACTGCTCCAGGCCTTCACAAGCGTCTCCTGCACGAGGTCGTCCGCCCGGGTCGCATCGCCGATGAGCGAAAAGGCAAAGCCCCTCAGTGCCGGTACGGCCTGGATCAGGTCATCGTCCAACCAGTCACCGCCGCCGACACCAGTCGATGCCACGGCCGCCTCCAGTCGCTCGACGAGGTGGGCAAGGCGCGGCGGAAGCCCGCCATCACGGGTAACCACATAGTAAGCCTGCAACTCGCTGCCCAAGTGCCGGCGAACGTGGCTGGGAATGTCGACGTTGGCAGGGATCGACGAGGAGTCGGGACCGAGGCTGGACATGCTCATGCGTCGTTGGGGCTCCGGGGGTGGATCTTCCTTAGAGTCGCTCAAAACTGAACATCAGTGAAACGAAATCGCGGCTTATGGTTCATCATCCCATGGGCTGGGGGGAGGCAGTCCGAGGTCAGTACACGGTCTGTCCCGACAGTCACAGTCGGTTTGGTGCGACCACAAAAACAGACTTGGTAGTAGTGCCTGCACCGTCGATACCGCATCCTAATCTTACGAAGTCTTTATCCGGCGGTTAGTCGCTTGCTTATGTCCCTCCAAATTCTGATCGATTAACCGAAACGGATCTTACACCCACATCAAACGCAACTCCTAGTAGTTATCATCGTTGAGATCGTCCATAGGTTGTGTCACCCCAACGGGGCGCTTCACGTCGCCAAGGAGTGGATCAAGTGAGCGGAACTCCCTGGTCAGTCATCTTAGATCCCGATCGCCTGAACGATCTTAGAAGCCTGAATATATTGGATACAACACCGGAGCAGTCGTACGACGACCTTGCTGAACTTGCACGTATCATCTGCGATACTCCAGTTGCGAACATTACCCTCGTGGCGGCTGATCGGCAGTGGTTCAAGTCACGGCTCGGCAGCGAAGTCGATGAGACGCCGGTCGAACTTTCCGTTTGTGCGTATGCGCTCGCGGAACCCGAAGCACTCGTCATCAATGATATGACAAGCGATGTTAGGACCCGTGATAACGCATTGGTGACCGGCGATAAATCACTCCGCTTTTATGCCGGAGTACCATTACGTTTGGATGCGAGCTACGGGGTCGGCACCTTATGCGTTCTCGATACGAAGCCGCACGCCAAAGGCCTTACGAAAACTCAAGTCGCAGGCCTGCAAGCTTTAGGGCGACAGGCCACAATACTTTTCAACATCCGTAAATTTATGGCGCGCCAGCATCCTGACGTGCAAGGCGGCGCGAATGAGTATGAAATGCTCTTTGAGGCGGCGGATAACTTGATGTCTGCCCATAAAATAGCAAAGGGCATCCGCGACGAGATCCTCGAAAAGCTGCTTTCCAAGGGCCTGATGCATGTAGGTCGTCGCATAGCAGACGAACAAAAGGGCCAGAGCATCTACCTAAACTAATAGTAGGCTACTATTGCCACATCGCGGTCAATTCTAAGTCTAAAATCGCCGATAGTTCCATAATCGCTAAGACGGAGCGAGAAATATGCACGTATCTCGAAGCCGATCAGAACATCTACTTCAGCGTATCGCCGAGACGTTTCATACGGATGTGTCAGGCTTGCTCGACAGCACGGATAGAATGCAGAGCCTGAGCCAAGCGGCTGAAATGCTGCACGCCTTTCGAGCTATTATTCTTCCTCAGGATCGACTTGCCTGCATCGAATTCGCGCAATCCTTCTCCTCTACCAAGCTATCGGGCAAGTGAGAAGCCGCTGAAATTCCTAGAAATGGTTTCAAGGCCCTTCTTTGCCGAAGGGTCTCTTGGTCTCGATGGATGCGAACTGAGTTCGATACGGTGATGAGCGTTCATCGCCGCCCGCTTCTCACGACCACCGGCCGACGTCCAAAAGCGTAGCATCACACCTGCGAGACCGTCGCAGGTGACCCTGCCATCCTCGCCTTGATCTCATCCAGGGTGACTGGGCGCCAATCCCAGCAATCCACGCCGACGTCAAGGCTGGTCCGGGTAGCCGGCAAGCTGCCGTGGGAATGGCCGTAGACATGAAGGTCGCCGTGCCAGGCATTGGGCCACGTCACATGCTCGCAGTGGCTGGCCCAAAGGGCGACACGCTCGGGCATGCCCGGATCCTGGACGAATATCCTCTGGACGTCGACGACGGGTCCGGCCCATATGAGCCGATCTCCCAGGCCGTGGTCGTGGTTGCCCCGAACGAGGTGGATGCGTCCGTGGAGGCGAACCTGGATAGAGCCGGCGTAGTCCCGATGCGTTCCGGCATCGATTGGCGGCCCGAAGCATGAGCACGAGCCACAGGCAGGTCACCATCATGACGTCTTCGTTCGATAGCCGCGCAGATCACCTTTTTTGAAGTGGTTTGGTCGGGCCCCGTAAGTCCCTTCTACGGCCGGCTTGGGTGGATTTGAGACTGTCTGCTTTTAATTGGAATGGCATCGAAGCGGACGTTCCTGCCTGACTCCGCTGTGTTCCGTATTGATGCGCGGACCTTCGTCCCGCGTTAGCCTATCCGGTTGTTGAATGGCATCCGCGTATTCTTCGATCGGTCGTGGCTTCCCAAACAGGTAGCCCTGCATCTCTCCACAGGCCTCTTCCGCCAGGAACCGCATCTGCATTTGCGTTTCCACGCCTTCTGCAACGATGCCCATGCCAAGACTTCTGCCAAGGCTTAGGACTGCCCGCACGATGACGGCGGCTTGCGGCCCCGTCCCGAGTTGAGAGACGAAAGAGCGGTCGATCTTCAGTTTGTCGAACGGGAAGGCTTGTAGGGTTGCAAGCGATGCGTAGCCGGTTCCAAAATCGTCCAGGCTAATATGGATGCCAAAGCTCTTCAGGCGACGAAGAATACAGACAGCCTGCTCCACGTTGTTGATGATAATGCTTTCCGTAACTTCCAGCTCAAGGCGGCTCGGTGACAAGCCGGTCTCGGACAGGATGCCCAAGATTACCTCTGGCAGATCTGCCTTATGGAATTGCCGAGGCGAGAGATTAACGGCGACCTTGAGGGGCTTCGACCAGAGGGCTGCTTCCGTACAAGCCCTCCGTAAGACCCACTCACCGAGCGACACGATGACCCCAGTCTCTTCTGCAAGAGGTATGAAGACACTTGGTGCAATGTTGCCACGGACCGGGTGCGTCCAACGTAAAAGAGCTTCGAAGCCGACGAGTTTTCCTGTAAGACCATCCACTTGCGGCTGATAATGCAGGCTGAGTGTATCGTTGCTCATTGCATCGCGTAGGTCGCGTTCGAGCCCTCGGCGCTCCTCGGCTTCCTCGTCCATCATCGGCGTGAAGATGCGGAATGTCCCTCGACCTTCGGCTTTCGCTCGATACAGAGCGAGATCGGCACGGCGATAAAGGCACTCGGCGTCGATGCTATGCTCCGGCGCGAGTGCGATGCCGACGCTCAGGCCAACTTTGATCCGACTCCCGTGCACCTCGAACGGTGTGTCGAAGGCGGCGATCATCCGCGAGGCCACGGCGCTCGCTTCCGGCCGGCCACCGGTGAGTAGTACCGCGAACTCATCGCCTCCAAGCCGTGCAGCCGACCCGCCGCCAACTGTAGAGGTCAGGAGGTTCGACACCATTCGTAGAAGCTGATCGCCAGCGAGATGCCCGAGCGTATCGTTCACCCCCTTGAAGCCGTCGAGATCGAGATAGAGTACAGCGCAGGAGCCCCCCTGCGTTACCAACTCGTTCAAGTGCTTTTCTAAACGGTCGTGGAAGAGGGCTCGGTTCGGGAGCCCGGTGAGAACGTCATGGTGCGCCAGGCGCGCCACTTCAGCCTCGGTCGCCTTCCGCTTCGTAATGTCCGTAAACGTCCGAACGAACCCTCCATCGAGTAACGGAACGGTGCGGACTTCGAGAATGACGCCGTTCGATCCCCTACTTTCTTGAACGTGCGCCTGTTGGGGTCCCTCCGTTTGTACCCATTTCCCGGACCGGTCGGAGCGTCTGCGTTCGCGGTGCTGCAGCTGATAACGCAAGACGGATCGGTAAGTCGGCTGCATCTGCATCATCTCGCGCGGAACATTTAAGAGCGCGAGGGCGCGTTCGTTGCACACACGAACCACACCGCCGGCATCCACCATGATGAGGCCCTGATCCATGTTGTCGAGCGTGGCATCGAGGACTACCGTCTTGTTGCGGAGCGATCCTCCTTGCTGGGTCAGCACAGCGTTCATCGTCCGAAGGTGATCCAACATGAGGGTGAGAACTGCAAATGTCAGGATAACCAACATCATCACTGCGATGCCGGCAGCTAGGACGCCACGTGCGAGACCAAGATCGGGGGTCGACAAAGACGGATCTGGAGTAATGTGAACGGCTGCCATCGCCATGAAATGAAGGGCCGCGATGGCAAACGTTAGGATCGTTGCAGCCTGAATGCGCGAACGAGTCCCCGTACGCTGAGTGTGCAGCGCCAAGCCGGCCGCGGACAGCGCACAGCCCGTCGACATAGCCGCGACGACCAACGTCGGGTCCCACGACAAATGACCGGGCAACATCATCCCCGCAATGCCGAGGAAGTGCATGCCCCCGACCCCAAGACCGAAGAGCAGGCCACCAGCGATGCCCGACCACCACACCCGCGTGGCTCTCGCGATGAGCAGCGCGCAGAGGGAAGCAGCGATCGAAACGATCAGGGACAGGAGCGTCGTGAGCGGTTCATAGCCGATGACGACGCCGGGATCGTAGCCGAGCATGCCGATAAAATGGGTGCTCCAGACGCCAGCACCGATCGAGAAACTAGCGGCCAGGAGCCAAACCAGCGCTCGTCCCTTCGGCTGGGTCTGGACCCGCTGTTCGATCTGTAGGCCTGCGTAGCAGGAAATCCAGCAGACGCAGGCTGCTAGTGGCACGACCCAGGCGGTGTGTTCCTCGGTCAGACAAACGAACGCGCGGAACATCGTAACGCCTCACCATGCAGCAACCGCAGGCAGCATGGTGGAATTAAATGAACCAGTGGTTGCATTTGCGGTCCTCAGTTTAGGGACCGCGATGTTTCCGGGCTGAGGTCACGGGTGCGGCCAGCGCCCCAGATGATAACGGCGGTGATCGCATCGCAGAATATGCGGCCAGAAGGGGTGGATTTGTTTTGGGCCGCTTCCGTGCGGTGGAGACGCCAGCGCGCACTGTAGGAATCCGCCCGTTCGAGCGCCACCTCTGCCATTCGAAGCGCGAATTAAGCGACCGACGTTCTACTCGGTCACACTGATCTGCACCCGGTGCCAGCAGGTGCAGAGGTAGCCTTTGTGGTTCCAGATGTCGTCCGGCAGCGCCGGCTGCGTCTGGCCGGCCACGTCCCAAGCGCGAACGGCGAGTTCATGCTCACCTGGAGGCAGATCGAGTTCCACGCTCCAGAACGTCCAGGCGAACGGCGCATACGGCTCGTGCTGCAGATAAGCTTGCATCCAGCTCCGGCCTCCGTTCCCGGAGACATCGACGCGCACGATGGCCCGGTCGCCGGCCACCGCGTAGCCGCGAATGCTGTTCCGTCCGGCCTTGAGGGTAGCTCCGCGTTCCGGCTCGCAGATCGCTGCGTTCAGCGGCATCGTGTCGATTGTGTGCCCCTGGGCCCTGTCCGCCGTCTCTGCGGTCACGTCGGATGGGTACAGCTTGTAATCGTCCGCCTGGATCGGGTTATCGGACGGGTGGTCCTGCACGACGAGGCGCCGGAGCCATTTCGGGCTGCGCACGCCCGCAAAGCCCGGCACGACGGCGCGGACCGGGAAGCCGTGCTCGGGCAGCAAGGCTTCACCGTTCATGGCGTAGGCCAACAGGGTTTCCGGTGCCATCGCCTTGCCGAGGGGGATCGAGGCTCCGTACGGACGGCCTTCCACCATGTCGTGGCTCTCGAAGGCTACGTGGAGATCCGCGGCATCCGCGACACCCGCCTCACGCAGGATGTCGCCGAGGCGAGCCCCGGTCCAAGCGGCCGTCCCGATGGCACCGGCATCCCACGGATCGCCCGATACCGGGGCAACCGCACGCATGTCGGCGCGACGATTGCCGGCACATTGCATCGTTGCCGTGACCATGGCTTTCGGAAAACGGGTCCGCAGGTCGTTCAGCGAAAGTTCCAGCGTGACTCCGGCCCCGCCATCGACGTTTAGGCGCCAGGTTTCCGGGTCGAGGTCCGGTACATCGCCGTGCGAGCGGACATAGAAGTCTTCCGCTGGTGTCCGGTAGGAGGCGCGCAGCCGGCCCAGAGGCGGTTCGGCATTGTAGGGCTGATCGCCATGAACGATCAGGCAAGCCTTTCGCTCGGATAGGCTCAACATCGGGGCTCCCGTTCGGATGAGGGCACGGGGGTGAACGCGCCGATGGCGCTAAGGCTCAATCGATGCACAGAAGACCGCCGGGGCGAAGCTGCCGAACGGTCGATGAACGGCTGCTTCGGACGCGGCGAAGGTGGTCCATCCGGATGGCATGCGTCGAGAGCAGCATGTCTGCTTACGGACGGTTGTGTATAGAAGCCGACGTCGCCCTCAGCCCTGCGAGTGATCCAGTTCAGACTTGGAGCCAAACCTCGCGCGGGTCGGCGTCGAGTGCGAGGCAAGCGCCATACAGGCGACCCTTTGGTAAGCATGTCGTGTCCCATTAGACAGATATCACGAAATAGGCGGCCCCCCATTTTTTGGGGTGGCCTTACGGCCTGCTTCGCAAGCGCAATGCGTTGGGCCACGTGGACCGATAGCTACGGTGGGGTTGCGAGCGCTTAGGGAGCGCTTCCCTCGCGCCGTACCGCCCTAAGGGCGCCAACCCGGCCATTATTGAACTCCGCAGGCGTGACCCGCACGACCGCCTGTCGTCGCTTTCGGTCGCGCGGTTGGAATGCTACCCACCCGCCTCATCACGAGGGGCTATCCAATGACCTTCCCAACCCGTCGCGCCGTGTTCCTGGCCGTCATCATGGGTTGCGTTCCAGCTTTTGCGCAGACCTTGGTCCCGGCCGGTCCGGAAACGGTCGCCTCGCAAGCCGTCATCCGCAAGCTGAACGCCTACGTCGGGCTGTTGAACCGGACGCTCCGCGCCTCGGAGTCGATGGCGCGTTACGGAAGCTGGGTGAACATGAAGACCGGCCCGACAGGTCGTGAGAGCATCGTGTACGGGCTCTACTCACTCTATGATGTACGCGACGAGATCGCGAAGGCGAAGGCGGCCGTGAATGTGGAACCCCGCATGGCGGAGCTCGACGCAGCTATCCCACCGTATGTCGTGGCCTATGAAACGCTCGCCCCGCTGATTGCGCAGGCGAACGGCTATCACGAGCGGGCGGATTACAAGGTCGACAAGATGGCGGAGGGCAAGACGCTGCATGCCAAGCTCGCGCCGGCCGGCAAAGCCTTCCTGGAGGAACGGGCGAAGCTCGAACCGCTCTTTGCGCGGGAGAAGCTCAAGAGCGACGAGGCCGAGCTCGCGCTGATCGAGAAGCGGGAAGGCCGCAAGGCCCGCTGGGTCGTCGTCAACGTCATGCTACGAGCGCGTCCGGTGGTGGAACTGCTCCCGCGCGAAGCTAAGCCCGTCGTTGACCTACCGGCCTTCGACGCCGCACTTGCCACCTATGCCTCGGCCGTCAGGAGCATGGACGAGTTTGCCGCGGCCGAGCCGGGCTCCTTCTCCGGCTTCGAGGGCCGACCGGCGTCCTGGCTCGGCAAGCTACGCGAGTTCCGCGAGAAGCTCGGCCGCGCGAAGGGCGACGCACGCCGCGGCCGTATCGACACGACCTGGATCGTGAACGACTACAACACACTGATTTCGTCCTCGCAGATGGCGACCCGTTTCCCGCGTTAGGCGGTCCTACCGGACGCTGCTGGCGCTGACAGGGCCGTCCCATACGATCCACATTCCATCTCGGCGGCGCGCGCTTCGCCGGGATAACGAGGAAGCCAGATGATGCAGTCCGACACGCCATGTCCCGGAGACGATCCCCTATCGCCCATCGGCGACCCTTCTCCCGGACCTCAGGTGCCTGAGATCGATCCGCCTGCGGAGCCAAGAACCCTGAGCCACTCGGCCCAATCGAAGCTGTCGAAACGCGTGCCGATCCGGTAGCGCAACTCATGACGAGGGAGACTGCAGCCGTAGCGCGACCTCGTTCCGGCGCAGGAAGGGCACGGAGAACGGCGGATCGTAGCCCATGAAGAAGGGCTGCTCCGCCGTCTTCCGCCCAGCAGCTTCCAACGCCGTCGTCAGGATGTGGGCTTGCTCATCCCTTGCCGCAGGCGATGCGGTGCCGGAGAAGCGTAGGACGGCCAATCGTTCCGGCGGGATGCGAACCAGTCTCACACCAGGTTTGGTTGGCTCCGGCGCACCGGCTTCGACGACCGCCCTCGGCAGGTAGAACCGCATCGTTCCCCGGGCGCCCTGCTCGACCGGGACCGTCATCGCGATCAGGCGGCCTTCGCTCTCGACGGGCGTCATCATGGCGATGCGCTGACCGCCGCCATTCGCCCCGGTGATGTAGCGAAAAAGCCGGCCGAACGCCTCCCCATCCTGTTGTGCCCTGGCATCCGTCTCAACAGCAACGCGTCCCTCGTAGGCCCGCACCTCGACCCCACGGTCGAGTTGCTCGACGACCGCATAGCGCGGCTCTTCATAGGTCCCGCGGATGCCTACGACCGAAAGCGCGGACTCAAGCAAAGTCACGAGGTAGTAGAGGAGCTTGTCCATCGTTCAGGCATCCTTTGGTCATGAGGGTACGCAAAGGGTCTGCGGTCGTTTGCAGTCGGGTGTCTAACGTCGGTCATGTAGGCCTACTGGTTGTCCGGCCGAGAAGACCGCGTCGCTGCCGGCCATGAGCGCGGCCAGAGCATCAATGGACATCTCGGTCAGATTACCCTGAACCACCATCGCTCCTAAGGCAGCGAGGCCCTCGGCCTGTTCCGGCTTGCGATGCAGCGACCTGGCGACATGACCGTTATCGCAGAGCATGCGCTCAAGCCGACGGCCGACCTTTCCAGAGTCTCCGACAATGAAGACGTCCAGCGAGGGCTTCGGCAACGCCTACTTCAGTGTTGCCAGGTAGGCGATGACGTCCGCGACCTTCTTGTCGTCCTTGAGGCCCTGATAGACCATCTTGGTGCCCTTGACCTTGTTGGCAGCAGGGCCAATCAGCCACTCTTTGAGATTGGCTTCATCCCACGTGATGCCCGACTCCTTGAGGGCAGTGGAATAGTTGTAGCCTTCGTAGGAAGCAGCCTTGCGTCCGACGACCCCGACAAGGTTTGGCCCGACAGAATTCTTCCCGAGGGCATGGCAAGCCTTGCAGGCCGTAAAGACTTTCTCGCCGGCCGCCGCATCCTGGGCCTGCGCGGAGAAGGTGGGGAGTATGATTGCGAAGGCGGCGGCGAGAAGGTGAGTACGCATCGGTGTGGATCTCCAGGTGCAGCAGTCGACGTCTGCTCGTGACCGATTGGCCACACCGCAGAACTTGAGGCGCTAAAACAAACCTAGGGCGGATCCGGTCACAGCTGGAGGAAAGCGTATGCGGCCAATAGAAGCCAGGCCGCTGCGGATAAAATTCAACCTATCGGCTCCATGAGGATCTGTAGGCGCCAGCGGCGCGATCCAGCGCGAAGGCCCCGGTGCACGTCACGTGCGGTGGTAAGGCGCATCGTCAACGCAGTTCGGTTTCACAGATAGCGTTGGTCCAACCTGGAACGTGGTTCACTGCCCAGGGAGCTCCACGGCAAGTCACGCCTTTCTACCAGTGAGCGCTAGAGGAAAACACGATTGCCGACTTGGATTACCGCCGTTGTGCTCATTCACCAGGCACTTTGAAGCGGTATAATCAAGTAGCGGTTGAATATTCCAGGGCCACCTCGATTGGGGGACATCCAAGATGCCGGTTCGCTCTTTACTGATCTTGATGCTGGCATCGGTTGCGACGCCAGCCTTGGCGTTGCAACCGCAGGACACCCTGCGGGACTGGAGCGCCGCAACGGGTGCGGATAGGGACCGCCTGCTGCAGCAGTTGGAGAAATCCAGCGAAGGAGGTGCTCCGCGCAAGGATGTGCTGTCCTGCCTCAATGACGCTGCGGGCATGAGTGCGCATGCCGACTTGGCGATCAGCGATGTGTTTATGGCCTGTACGAAGCAGAAACCGGAAGACTCGATCTGAGCGCCGGCCATCCTCTTACCTCGGCGTTGAAGCAGAGAAGCGCCTCACGACGAAGGGGACGGCATTGGCGCAGCCAAGCGAACCGAATGCCGCCCACAAGGGCGAGTTAAAGTTATTGAGGTTTGGAACGATGCTCTCGCAAGCGGCTATCCTCGTGACGGCCCTCCTGTTCGGCGGGATGGTCCTGTACTCATTCGGCTTTGCATCGTTCCTGTTCAGCGCGCTGCCCGCTGACGCCGCTGGTCCCCTCCTGCGTCGCGCCTTCCCACATTTCTATCTTTTCGTCATTGCGTGCGCCCTTAGCGGCGCGGCATTGACGGCAACCCTCGATATGCCATCCGCACTCATCCTGGGATTGATCGCTCTCACGGCACTCCTCGCGCGCCAAGGTCTCATGCCGGCGATCAATGGGGCGACCGACATCGGCAATCGTAGACGCTTCAAGGTCCTTCATACAGGATCTGTCCTGGTGACCCTGGCCCACATCGTCGGGTCGTCCGCCGTAATCCTGAGACTTTCCAACTAGCCGCGTTCGACCAGCGGTCTTCTGCAACGCGTGGGGCACACCACCGCGACATCGAGCATCCAGGACAGCTTGGCCATTGAACCATAGACCGGCCGGTCAAGCGACCGCATGGCGCGTTCGCGTTTGATCGGATCTTCTCGCGCAACCCGCCATCCAGGAAACGACCATGGCCCACGTTCTCGTCATCGGCGCCAGCAAGGGTATCGGCCTGGAGACCGTGAAAGCGTCGCTCGCGGCCGGACACCGCGTCCGAGCCTTCGCGCGTTCGGCCACGACCATGACCCTGTCCGGTGCGGGCCTGGAGCGTTTCACGGGCGACGCGCTGAAGGCTGGAGATGTCGCCGCCGCCCTCGATGGCGTTGACGTCGTTGTCCAGGCGCTCGGGGTGCCGGTCAAGGACCTGCTCGGCCCGGTGACGCTGTTCTCGGACGCGACCAACGTGCTGGTGCCGGCCATGGAGAAGGCCGGGGTCAAGCGCCTCCTGGCCGTCACCGGCTTCGGCACGGGCGACAGCCGGGATGCCATCGGCCTGCTTCAGCGCGTCCCGTTCCGGCTCGTCTTCGGTCGCGCCTACGATGATAAGGACGCCCAGGAGATGCGCATCCGCAGGAGCGGCCTCGACTGGACGTTCGTTCGGCCAGGGGTTCTCACGCCCGGATCGGCGACCAACCGCTATAAGGTTCTCACCGAGTCCTCGTCGTGGCGGAACGGTCTGATCTCACGGGCCGACGTCGCCCATTTCATCGTCGGACAGGTCGACCTACCGACCTACGTGCAAAAAGCCGTCGTCCTGATCGGTTGATCGACCTCGGCCGGACTCTGGCATCCCGAAAATCGTAACCCGTAGCGGATGCCGTCACGCGGTATGCGTTACCCTCGGAGTCGCGCAGCTCCCCCAAGACCCAGGTCGACCCGTCATGTTCGCCTCCGTCTATGTGATCCTGCCGGTCTCGGATCTCGCGCCCGCTGAGGCCATCCGAGCCTCGCTGGCGCCCTTCCAGCGCGGCGGCAAGGGCGACGTCCCGGACGACTGGCTGGCCTTCCACGACGAGACCGCCGAAGTACGCACCATCCACTTGACCGAGTTCATCTTCACTCGGGAAGAGGGCCGCGGGACCCGGATCGAGGGCGAGCCGCACTGGCATCTCGACATCGGAGCGATCAACGACGAGATGGCACGCCGCGGCCTTCAGCGCTGGCAAGTGCGCTTCACCGACTTCGAGCCAGACCTTGATGCCTTCGTGAAAGCCTACGTCCGGGACATGGACCGTCACCCTGCGACCGGCGGCTATGGACGCTGGCTCAACCCCCTCGGACGATGGGACTGGTGGGATCTCGGCGGCCGCTTCGACGGGCGCATCATCGGCGAACGCCGCCGGCCGGGCGTGCGGAGGACCGCCTCCGTCTCGTCCGGCCCCGATACCGGCCGCACCATACTCGTGAACGTCACCGGCGTGCTCGCCGATGCCCTCGGGTCCGAACCTCCCGAGGAGGTCGTCGTCGAGGCCGACGCCAACATCGAAATGGTCTCGCGTTTGGCCGAGGACGGCCAGACCGGCGTCACAAGCGCATTCCCCGGCGCGATCCTCCTACCGCCCGGCGCGGTCGATGACCGGCTCCGCTGGCTCCAGGCCTGGCCCCGGATCGAACCGGAAGAGACCATCTCCTGGCTTGGCCTGCCGGACGGAGCCGATTGGGGGGCCATCGTCAGTGCCGCCTACCGACGCTTCCCTGAGCACTGGGCCGCAGGGGTGGCCTACCACCTCTAGCCCTGCCCCGGTCTCGGACCAACGGAGTGGCGGTTCAGTGTCTGCGGACAAACGTCGAATGCGCGAGCCGATATCGGTCACGACCTCGACCCGTGCATGTCTTCGACAGGTCACGCCGGACGCCCGTGGCGCCAACGCTACGGTCGTTCACGACGGACGGTCCGATACCTCCGCTGTCGCTTCCATGTGGCGCCGGCGCTTCGAGGCTGCTTGGCGAAGCATGCGCGACAGCTCCTCGACCGAATAGGGCTTCTGCAGGAGCTCGAAGCCGTGATCGCTCTCCTGTGCAAGGATGTGGCTGTAGCCGCTGGTGAGCAGCACCGGCAGGCCGGGGTAGAGCCGCCTGACCTCGCGTCCGAGCTCGACCCCGTTCATGCCGGGCATCACCACGTCCGAGAACACCACGTCATACCGGCCCGGCTCCTTGACCAGCGCAGCCAGGGCATCGTCAGCGTTCATTACCCAATGGGTACCGTAGCCAAGTTCCTGAAGCGTCTGGGTCGAGAAGGTGCCGACCTCGCGGTTGTCCTCGACCACCAGGACGCAGGTTCCGGTACCATCGACGGCGGCGTCAGCCGGAGACGTCTCCTCGGCTCTGGCGATCCCCTTGTCGGCGCGCGGGAGGTAGAGGGCGAACGTAGTGCCGTGTCCGACCTCGCTCGCAACCACGACCTCGCCGCCCGATTGCTTTGCGAAGCCGAACACTTGGCTGAGTCCGAGGCCAGTGCCCTGACCGACGCCCTTTGTGGTGAAGAACGGCTCGAAAATCCGGTCGATCCGGTCAACCGGGATGCCCGACCCCGTGTCGGACAATGAGATCCGGACAAAGTCCCCGACCAGCGCGGGGTGGGACCGCATGGCGGGCACGGTCGTGGCCGCCTCCACGGCGATGGTGAGACGACCCTCGCCCTCCATCGCGTCGCGGGCGTTGACGGCCATATTGACCAGGGCGGTGTCGAACTGGCTCGGATCGGCGCTGATGAGGCATGGCTCGTCGTCGATGCGGACGACGACCTCGATGCGCGCGCCGGTGAGGGTGCCGACCATTTCTCCGATGGCCTTCACGCTCTGGCCGGCATCGAACACCTCCGGCCGCAGCGCCTGCCGCCGCGCGAAGGCCAGGAGTTGCCCGGTCAGCTTGGCGGCTCGGTCCACGGTGTCGGAGATCGCACCGATGTACCGGGCACGCCGGTCCTCGGCGAGGTCCGGGCGCTTGAGCAGGTCGGTCGAGGACTTGATCACGGTAAGCAGGTTGTTGAAGTCGTGCGCCACGCCCCCGGTCAATTGCCCGACTGCCTCAAGCTTCTGCGACTGCCGCAGCGCCTCCTCGGCCTGGAGCAGGGTCGCGGCACGTTCCTTTTCCAGGGTGACGTCGCGCGAGACGCAGTAGAGCAGTCCTTCAACCGGGACGGCCGTCCAGGACAGCGTGCGGTAGCTGCCGTCGCTGGCCCTGAACCGGTTCTCGAAGGCGAGGGTTAGTCCCCCTGCGGCGAGCCGGGCGACTTCGGACCGAGTCCTCTCGCGGTCATCGGGATGTTCGAGCCATTCGGAGGTCTTCCCGACGATGTCGTGGTACTCCCAGCCCAGGATCTTCTGCCAGGCCGGGTTGATGCTGACCCAGACGCCGCCGGCGTCGGCGACCCCGAGCATGTCCTGGCTCACGTGCCAGATCCGGTCGCGCTCCTTCGTGCGCTCGGCGACCTGGGCCGCGAGCGTCTCGTTCATCGCCCGCAGCGCGCCCTGCGCCCGGACCCGCTCGACGGCATCCCAGATCCGGGCCGAGACCTCCTCGATCAGTGAGACCTCGTCGGCCGTCCACGCCCGCACCTCGTGGTGGTTGACGTAGACGACGGAGCGCAGCCGTCCCTCGTGGACCTGCGGCACGGCAACGATGGCCGCAATGCCGTAGGCGCCCATACCCAAACCGGCGGTGTCGCGGTCGGCCTCAACGTCCGCGTATACCGAGGTCCGGCCCTTCTTGAGGTTGGCGATGTTGCCGGGACCGAATGCGTCGAGTGGGTAGGTGTCGGCAAGCGGCGCCACTCCGTCGACGTACTCGGTCCCGAGCACCGCCGTGACGCCGTCGTTCTCGATCAGCGCGTAGCCGACCCGGCTGACGCCGAGGTAGCGCCCCAGGGCATCGACCGCCACCTGCATCCGGCCGCGCGGGCCACCCTGCTCACGAAGCGTGTCGGCGAGGTCGAGGAGGAAGCGCTGCCGCTCCTCGGCCGCGTGCCGCTCGGCGACGCGTCGTTCCAGTTCAGCGTTCATCTCCCGCAGGCGGCGCTCGTCCAGCCTGCGGCCGGTGACGTCCGAGACGGTGAGCACGGCCCCCACAACCATGCCGTCCTCGACTACCGGGGCGTTAGAGCAGACCACCTCAACCGGCGTACCGTCACGGTGGAAGAAGGTGGCGTCGCGCTGGCGCAGTGTGCGCCCCTCCCGGATGGCCTCGACGAAGCCGCACTCGCAGGCGGGGAACGGGCGCCCGTCCGGGTGGTGGTGGTGCGCGGCCTCATGCAAGTCTTGCCCGACCAGGGTGCCCCCATCCCATCCCAGCAGGGTGTGGGCGGTCCGGTTGGCAAACGTGACGATTCCGTCGAGGTCGAGTTGGAAAACTGCCTCGCTGACGTGGTCGGTGACGGTCTGGAGCAGGTCCGTCTGGCGCTGCAACGTCGCGGCCGCGAGGTGCTGATCGGTGCGATCCCTCAAGATCTTCAGATACCCGACGTGGCTGCCGTCCTCGGCATGAAGCTTCATCATCTCGCCCAGGGCGAAGAAGCGTGAGCCATCCTTGCGCACGTGCCAGCGCTCGTCGGTGCCACGGCCTTCCTCGCGCGCCATCCCCATCTCACGCTCGGGGGCACCGTTCCGCGCGTCCTCGTCGGTGAAGATGATGAGGCCGGACCTGCCGCACATCTCGGCCTCGGACCATCCGAGGATTGCCTCCGCACCGGCGCTCCATCCCGTGACGAGGCCGTCGAGGTCCATAGTCACCATTGCGTAGTCGACAGCGCTGTCGAGGATCTGGCGATGCCGTGTCTCTGCTTCCCGCACCCGAAGGAGCGCGTCGTCGCGGGTGACCATCGAACGGCGCAACTCCATCTGCGCCATGACCTGGCGAGCAAGCGCCTCCAACGCTTCGGCCTGTTCCGGCATAAGCCCGGCCGGCCGTGGCTTGCCGTCGATCACGCACAGAGTCCCGAGCGGCGTACCTTCGGTCGTCTCAAGGCGGGCGCCGGCATAGAACCGAAGGTGGGGCTCACCGGTGACGAGGACGTTGTCCCGGGTCCGCGGGTCGACGGTCAGGTCCGGTATGACCAGCAGGCCCGGTTGCCTCAGGGCGTTCGCGCAGACCGATTGCGACAGCGGGGTCTGGCATGGGTCGAAGCCGACGCGCGCCTTGAACCACTGCCGGTCCCCGGCGACGAGGCTGACCAGGGCGACCGGCGTCCCGCAGGCTCGGGCGGCGAGGAGCACGATGTCGTCGAAGCCCTGCTCGGCCTCCGTGTCGAGGATGGCGTAACCGTAGAGGGCGGCGAGCCTCGCCGGATCGCGTACGGCCTCCGTCACAGCGTCGGCGGGGATGTTCTCAGGCGCGATCATGGATGACCTTAACGGAAGCAGCCTTCACCGCGCCGCTGGAAGCCTTCGCCTCGTTGCGCTCGATCAACATGCGCAGCGCCGCCCTGACGTCCTCGCTGATCGAGGTGTAGTCGCCCTTGGCGACCTGCGCCTGGACGTACGCGATCAGCGGCTCCGTCAGGGCGATGTGTCGTGAATGCTTGGCAGCCATCGGCAGGGCTTATCAGCTCCGACGGAAGGTGTCGCATCGACGCCACCCGATACACGTTGAGGCGTGCATCCCTGGTGTCGCGGCAATATCGAGAAGCCCATGCGTCTCGGTCAGACCGCTTTGTCGATGGCCTCGACGACCCGGGACCGGCTGTAGGGCTTCGAAACAAACAAGCCGTGGTCCGGTCGCGAGCGATATGCCGGCCGGCATGGAAGCGATGCTGATAACGCTGATAGCGCCGGGGCGCATTGGACAGGACACCCAGATCGCGGCGCTTACGGCCCTTCCCAAGCGATTTGGCAGCCGACTTCATCACCGGGGCCGCCTTGACCGCTGATGGCGTTTGCTTGGCTTGATGAAAGAACACGGACTGACCCGTTTGTCGGTCTCGATGTGAACCACCTACGCCGAACAGGAGATCAGTGATGTCAGAGACAGTGTACGCCGCCCAACCAGCCCCGGAGCCCGACTACGACCACCTCTTGCGGGCCAACCTCGAACGCGTCTTCAATGAGCGCGACGCCGACAGGCGGGCCGCTGCACTGGACGAGCTCTACGTGGTCGAACCGGTCATGTTCGAGCCGACTAATGTCGTCGAGGGACGGTCCGCCATCTCGATGGTCGCCGGCAATCTCCTGGAGCAGTTCGGCCCGACCTTCCGGTTCAAGCCCGTCGGCACTGCGGTCGGGCATCACGGGCTGGGTTCGATGCAGTGGCAGGCGGGCCCGGACGGCGGGCCCATCGTAGTCAGCGGTGCAGACGTGGCCGACGTCGTGGATGGCAGGATCGCACGCCTCTGGGTGCTGCTTAACCATCCGGAAGCTTGAGACCGACTTCGGACGGAAGCCACAAGTTCAGCAGGTTGTGTCCCATTAGCGCGCTTCGATCATGGCGATGAGCGCCTGTTTCTACGTCGCGATTGTGGTGACCTTCGTCATCCAGCGGGCGCCATGATCTCGGTTCGCCGCGCCGCTTTAGTAACTTGCTTCAGCGTGTACCCGGCGCGGATGAAGGATGGCTGGGGATGCTATCGCTCGGCGACCGCCATGAGGAACGCCAAGGGGTGCCCACACGAACACCGGGTCGTGCTGTGCCCCCTGCCGAACCGGCTCCAAGGAAGAGCATTTCCTTATCCATGCCCGACTTGGAAGTACGCACCCCGCGGAACAGTCCTGGAAGCATGGCCGTTCCTCAATGCCGCCGGATCCGTACCCGACCCGGTCCAGGCCACCAATAACCCACGAGGAAGCTCCCATGAGGAAGTCCCTGATCGCCGCCGCAGCCTTGGCCGCGCTCGGCGCCATCGGCATCGCCGCTCCCGCCTCGGCCGCACCCGGCATGATCGGCGCCGTCGATGCCACCACCAACATTGTCGACGTTCGCATGGACGGCATGCATGGCCACCGCGGTCATCACATGCGCCATCACCACCACCGCGGCCACATGATGCGTCACCATCATCACCGCGGTCACATGATGCGCCACGGCCATGGTCATCGCCACCACCGCATGTGATCCCAAGAGACCGCTAGGGGCCCCTCTTGGGTCGGAATGACCAAGGACAGGCGACGGGGTGGAATTTGCGGAACGATCCGCGAAATCCCGCCCCCGAGCCGATCAGGCCGTTTCCAATGCAAGTCAGACCGAAAGAATTCCCATCTCGCCCAACGCGAAGAGGCACCGTGTCGGGCCGACCCGATCAGGTAGCGTCGTGGATGGCGTCGACGACTTGATCCACGCTGTACGGCTTGGGCACGAACAGGCCGTGGTCGGGGATATCCCCGTCGGCCAGACGTTGCCGACCCGAGGTCACGACCAGGCGGATGTCAGGCCAGGCATCGTGTACGCGTCCGGCCAGGGTCACTCCGCACATCGAGCCCGGCATGTCGACGTCGGTGAAAAGGGCCCCGATGTCGGAGCGCTTGTGCAGGATGAACCAAGCCTCGTCGGCATGGCGTGCCTCGACGATCTCGAAACCGGCATCCTCCAGCATTTCGACGGCGCAGAGGCGCACGAGGTCGTCGTCCTCTACGACGAGCACGGCAGTGGCTTTCATGGAGCGCTTCGTCGTCATGAGAAAGCAACACAGGTTAGCTCGATAAGTTGCCCTTCTTGAGCATCTCAGTTGATATGTCCTGGCCGATGCGATGAGCGTGCAGGCAGGAAAGCGGCTTTCGCCGACGTGCGCAGTACCGTCGGGATAGACCCTATCGTTCACCCGCTCGTATCCGCGCAGCATGTCGAGGCTTCGGTCCCCACGACAGTGCACCGTGAATCGGCAAGCGACGCCAAAACAAACTTATGTTACCCGGCAACCTCTGGACGAGGTTGGCCTTACCCCTTGATGACCCTGCCTGGCCCTTCCGATGCGCCCTTCGCCCTCGTGGTCGACGACGACGCCCTGATCCTGATGGATGCTACCGATATCCTGGAGGATGCGGGCTTCGCGGTGCTGGAGGCGATGAACGTGGCCCAGGCAATCAGGGTGCTCGACGAGCATCACGGCAAGGTGCAGTTGCTGTTCACGGACGTGCAGATGCCGGGCGATGGTGACGGTTTCGACCTCGCGCGTCGGACCGCCGAGCTGTGGCCGCACATCGCCATCGTTGTGGCGTCCGGCCACGTACGGCCCGAACTCGGAGACCTTCCGGACGGGGCGACGTTCATCGCGAAGCCCTTCAGTCCCTCGGTGGTCCGGCACCACGTTCGCAATACGATGCCATCGGAAAAGCACCCCGAGTCCCTCAAGAAATAGCAGTGGCCTTGGGCGGGCGACGAGAACCACCACTTACGGGGGCGCGGCAGACTTGCCGAACGGCCAGTGCACGATCCGGCCGTCGTGGCCCGAAGTCGTTCTAGAACCTTCAAATACCATTGTGCGGTGAGGCGTTTAACGGCAGACCGCTTTTCGTTCGGCGGCAGGCCGCAACAGCATCGGAAGTCGGCTGGAGGGCCATGGCGGGAGGCAACAAACAGGTCGATGGACTTCGCCTGCACGAACTGGCGAGCTACGACATCCTCGACACGCCCGCCGAGACCGAGTTCGACGACATCGTCAGGGTGGCGTCGGAAACTTGCGGCATGCCCGTGTCGCTGATCTCGCTCCTGGACGGCGAACGCCAATGGTTCAAGGCCGAGACCGGCTTCGGACGGAACGAGACGCCGCTGTCCCAATCGATCTGCGCCTACACCGTGCAGCAGGACGACGTATTCGAGATCGAAGACCTGACCCTCGACGCGCGTACGTCGGACAACCCCCTGGTGACCGGCGGACCCGAAGTCCGCTTCTATGCGGGAGCTCCGCTGCGAACTGCCGACGGCGTCGCCCTCGGGGCGCTGTGCGTGCTCGATACCAAGCCCAACAAGCTGACGCCCTCCCAAGCGTTCGTGCTTCGCACCCTCGCGCATCAGGTCATGACGACCTTGGAGCTACGCCGGTCCCTGCGCCAACGTCGTGAGACCGACCGGCGCAACACGGCGATTCTGGAGAGCGCCCTCGACTACGCCATCGTCTCACTGGATCTCGCCGGCATGGTGACGAGCTGGTCCCCGGGCGCCGAACGTATCCTCGGTTGGGACGAGGCCGAGATGCGTGGCAAGCCCGCCCATGTCTTCTTCACCGACGAGGACGTCGCGAACGGCGTCCCCGAGCAGGAAATGGCCTTGGCCCTGCTGTCCGGGCGGGGCGCCGACGAGCGCTGGCATGTTCGAAAGGACGGCAGCCGGTTCTGGGCCAACGGCGAGATGATGCCGCTCAGGGACGAGCATGACAGGCACGAGGGTTTCCTCAAGATCCTGCGCGACCGCACGGAGCAACGGAACGCCGCGGCCAAGGAGCAGGCGGACGCCGCGTTCATGCGTGGGGTGCTCTCGTCCTCGGCCGATTGCATCAAGGTGCTCGATCCCGACGCACGGCTGACCTTCATGAACGAGGGCGGGCTGGCCGTCATGGAGGCCGACGACTTCAACAAGGTGAAGGGTTGCGACTGGACCGGGTTCTGGAAGGGACGGGCCCAAATGGACGCAAAGGCGGCATTCTGGGCGGCGTTGGCCGGCGGCACCGGCCATTTCCAGGCCCCGGCCGAAACGCTCAAGGGCACGGCGAAGTGGTGGGACGTTCAGGTCACACCGATCCGCGGCGCTGATGGACGGCCGGAGCGGCTTCTGGTGGTGTCGCGCGACGTCACCGCCCAGCGCGCCTCCGAGCAGCGCATCGTCGAAAGCGAGAAGCGCTGGCGCGGCCTGTTCGAGGGCATGCAGGAAGGCTTCTTCAGCGGCGAAATCATCCGCAACGCGAACGGGAAGGCCACGGACTACCGGTTCGTGGAGATCAACCCGGCCTTCGCCGCGCAGTCTGGCCTCCCTGTCGATACCGTGGGCCGGACCGTGCGCGAGGCCATTCCCGACATCCCCGGCTGGCTGATCGAGACTTACGCACGGGTGGTCGACACCGGCACTCCCGAGGTCTTCGAGATTTCGGTGCCGCAGCTCGGGCGCGTGTTCGAGGTTCGCGCATACCGTGAAGCGGAGAATCGTTTCGCCGCGATGTTCATCGACGTCTCGGACCGCAAGCAGGCCGAGACCCGGCGTGCGGCCCTGGCGGAGCTCGGCGACCGCTTACGCAATTCGGAGGATGCGGGGGAGATCGCCTGCGTGGCTGCGGAGATCCTTGGTCGCACCCTCGGGCTATCCCATGCCGGGTACGGGGCGGTGGACCACGACCGGGAAACCATCGCCGTCGGTGACGGCTGGACCGCTCCGGGCATTCCGGGCATCGGCGGGGTGCATTCGTTCCGGGATTACGGCTCGTACATCGAGAACCTGAAGTCCGGCCATGCCGTGATCATCGACGACGTCGCAAACGACGCTCGGACGGCGAATGATGCGGAAGCCCTCGCGGCCATCCACGTGTGTTCGCTTTTGAACTTGCCGCTCATGGAGCACGGTCGGTTCGTCGCACTGCTGTTCGCGTTGAAGGCCAAGCCATACGCCTGGACGGGCGAGGAGATCAGTTTCGCCAACAATATCGCGGATCGGACCCGCGCGGCCTTGGCACGGATCGAGGCGGAGGAACGTCAGCGAACCCTGAACCTCGAACTGAGCCACCGCATGAAGAACATGCTGGCGATGGTCCAGTCCATCGCCACCCAGACCATGCGCACGGCAACCGACCTGAATGCGGCCAAGGATGTCCTCGCCGGTCGGCTGATCGCGCTCAACAAGTCGCACGATCTCCTGCTTGGCGGAGAGATCGGGTCGGCACCTATCGAGACCTTGATCGAGAGCGCCTTGCAGACGCACCGGGACAATCCGGGGCGGTTCGTCCTCAAAGGACCCACCTTCACCATCGGGTCGAAGGCCGCGATGTCCCTCTCGCTGATGCTGCATGAGCTCGCGACCAACGCGGCCAAGTATGGGGCCCTTTCGACCGCCCAGGGCAAGGTCTCGGTCGAGTGGACGCTTCGCGAGGGTGGCGGCGAGCCACACTGCGCCCTGCGATGGTTGGAGCAAGGTGGTCCCGTCGTGAAGGCGCCGACACGGAGCGGCTTCGGTTCTAGGCTGATCGGGCGCGGACTTGCCGGCAATTTCGGCGGCGAGGTGGATCTCTCCTATCCGGCGACAGGTGTCATGTGCACCATCGACGCTCCCCTTAGAGGCCTGCAAGCGGAGGATGCACCGGCAACCAGTCGATAGCGGCAGCGCCCGTAGTCGGGGACCCGGCGTCGAGGGCACCCAGTCCCGAGAAGGGCGTTGGATGTGCCATTTGCCCTCGGTAGCATCCTACCCTTCGCCGTCCTTCAGGTCGTAGTTCCGGGCCGGAGGTGCCTACTTCGTGACCGGTGAATGCCAGCGGCACCGGCAACGAACCTGGGCGGTTCACGTTGTCGACGACCTTGGAGTGGACTGCCGCGCGCCGATGTCGAAGACTGAAGGCCCCGCGTTCCTGATCCCACTCGACGATGCCCAGACGCCACCGGTCCCCAGGGATGAGGTCGCCCGGAGGTACCTCGGGCGGCTGATAGCCCTCTTCCACCGCGAAAAGTCCGAGCCTTTCATCGCGGACGACAAGCTGCACCGCGCGACGCTGAAGCGTCTCGACGAGATCGTTGCTCCCCCCGCCTGCGGCCCGGTCCTCGCCGAGATCGGGGCGACCGTGGGCAGGTGGCTGGATCGCCAGCCCGGCGCGTCGCACATCCTGACGGTGGTGCTGCCGCCCTGCGACGAGAACGCGGTCATCGAGACCTGGGCATCGGAGGCGGGACACCAGGTCCTCGTGCCGCCCTCGCGGCAATCGCTCATCGCGGCCGAGCAGCCCATCCTGCCGGACATGACCGGGTCGGGGATCCTGGTCATCTCCAGGCTGGAGGACTGGTTCCTGCGGCATCGGGAAGGCCTGAGGGCCGTGCGCGCGCTCCTCGCGGCCATCGACGGACTGGATCGACCGGTGGTCGTCGGCTGCAACGCCTGGGCCCGGTCGTTCCTCGCCAAGGCGGCCGGCGCCGACGCCCTCCTGCCCGATGCCGTGACGATCAAGCCGTTCGACGCCGTCCGCCTGCATGGCTGGTTCGTCCAGCTCTCGACCTCCGAGGCCACCGGGGCGATGCGGTTCCGCCTGCCCGCCGACGGCGAGGACGTGCTCGCGGTCGACGAGGCGGGTACGCTTCGCAACGACTACCTGCGCAAGTTGGCCGGGCGCAGCCTCGGCATACCCTGGGTCGCCTGGCACCTCTGGCGGCGCAGCCTGCGTACGGGTGACGACGCTGACGTCGCCGAGGACGCGAAGGCCGCGATGTCGGATGGCGATGCCAGCGAGCAGACCCTCTGGGTGGCCGCCCTCGACGAGTACCTTCTCCCAGGTACGGACGACGGCACCGCCCTCCATGCCTTGCACGCGCTGCTGATACACGGGCCGTTGACCCGCGAGGAACTGCTGCTTGTCCTCCCAGGCGTGGAGGACCCGAACGTCGTGCCCGTCCTGCTCAGGGCGGGCTTCCTGGAACGTAAGGGCGACCGGTTCGGCTGCCGGGCGGCGGCCTACCCGGCGATCCGGGACGGCCTCGAAGCGGCAGGATTTCCCGTGGGACGGGTTTGAACGACATGGCCACCGCACAGGACGTCCAGGACGGCGGCGTACAGCTCGTCCACAGCCTCCAGGACATCCGATTCTGGGAGATCGGGCTCATCGTCGTCGGCACATGGGCGGCGATCTGGCTGGTGCGCAGCACCTTCCCCTACCTCGCCGAACGCGGCCCGAGCCGATTGAGGCTCTACCTCCTGGCGGCCGTGCCCATCGCCCGGCTGGTCCTGATGGTGCTCGCCATCGTCTGGATCGTGCCCATCGTCTTCAACATCACGCTGCAGAACTTCCTCGTCATCGCCGGTGCGGCCAGCGTCGCCATCGGCTTCGCCTTCAAGGATTACGTCAGCAGCCTGATCGCCGGGGTTGTGGCCCTGGTCGAGCGGCCCTACCGGCCGGGAGATTGGGTCAAGGTCGGCTCCGACTACGGCGAGGTGCGCAACGTCGGGCTGCGCGCGATCCTGCTCCAGACACCTGACGACAACGCGGTCACGGTTCCGCACTCGACGATCTGGACCGACCGGATCACCAACGCGAACGACGGCGCCGGGACCCTGCAGTGCGTCGCCGACTTCTACCTACTGCCCCGGCATGACGGAGCCCTCGTGCGCGCCTTGCTGACGGACGTGGCGTTGACCAGCCCGTACCTGAACTACGGCAAATCGATCCGCGTGGTGCTGCACGAAGAGCCCTGGGGCACGCACTACAAGCTGCGCGCCTACCCGTTCGACATGCGCGACCAGTTCGCCTTCGTCAGCGACCTGACCGTACGCGGCAAGCTGGCCATCGCCGACGCCGGTGCCATGGAGGCGGTCGCGCTGACGCCGTCTCCGACAAGCTGATCGGCCGACGACACCCACCCATCCGTAGACCGGACTTCGCGATGGCGGTCCGTCACATTCAGGCTCGGACGCGACCGCGTCCTAGACCACACGAAGGACCAACGCGTGCATTTCCTCGGAATCGACTGGGTCGGCGTGAATGCCGAAAACGGGCGGAAGCTCTTGCTCTCCCTGATATTCATCGCCGTGATCGTCGGTGGGAGCGTCGGACTGCGCGCCATCGTCGGGCTGGTCCTGAACCGCACCGACCATTCCACGCTCCAGACCAAGTTCTGGACGCGCCAGGGCATCAGCCTCCTGGCGGCGGTGCTGTTGGTCCTCGGCCTGCTCTCGATCTGGTTCAACGACCCCGCCCGCCTCGCCACGGCGTTCGGCCTGCTCTCGGCCGGTCTCGCGTTCGCGCTTCAGCAGGTCATCACCTCGCTGGCAGGCTACTTCGTGATCCTGCGCGGCTCAACCTTCACGGTGGGCGACCGCATCACCATGGGTGGCGTGCGCGGCGACGTGCTCCGCCTCGGCTTCATCCAGACCACGATCATGGAGATGGGCCAGCCGCCGGCGGTGCAGGGCAGCAGCCCGGCCATGTGGGTGCGCAGCCGCCAGTTCACCGGTCGCATCGTCACGGTGAGCAACGCGCAGATCTTCTCCGAACCGGTGTTCAACTACACCCGCGACTTCCCGTTCATCTGGGAGGAGATGTCCATTCCGATCACCTACGAGGCCGACCGGGCAAAGGTCGAGGCGATCATGCTCGCGGCGGCGAAGCGGCATGCCCTGGATACGAACGCCATGACCGACGAGGCCAAGGCGAACCTGCAGAACCGCTTCGGGGTCGAGCCCATCGACCTGGAGCCGCGCGTGTTCTTCCGGATCACCGACAACTGGCTGGAGCTGACCGTCCGCTTCATCCTCGGCACCCACCAGATCCGAGGCGCCAAGGACGCCATGAGCCGCGAGATGCTGGTGGGCCTCGACACCGCCGGCATCGGCATCGCCTCGGCCACCTACGACATCGTAGGCCTGCCGCCCGTCGAGCTCGCCGGCCGGCGACGCGCCGGACGGAGCCCCGCCCCGGCCCCGGAGGCTGCCGAATGACGGACCCGAGGGCGCATGCGTCGCCGAGGCCCTCCCCGGGCGATCCGGTCCCGGTCTGGGCCCCCGACACTCGGCGTTTCCGTCACATGGCTGGAGGGGCGCTCGCGTTATCGAACCCGCCGCAGCCAGGACGGACTTTGTCCGCCGCCTGGGGCACCGGGCCGGCCGAGACAGGCGCGGTCGTCGTGCGATGGGATCCTCCGGTGGATCCCTTGATGCGGATCACCGACGCGGGTGGACAAGGGCGCCGAGGACGCGAAAAGACGTGCCCTACATGTTCGACCGCGAGCGGACGCCGGTGAGCCACCAAACAAGGGAAACGCCATGACAGACGCCGTGGCGCCGACGCCGACCGCTCCTGACGCGTCCGACTTCCGCAACCTCGCCGACACCCTGCCCCAGATGGCCTGGATCGCGGACGCGAACGGCGACATCTTCTGGTACAATCAGCGTTGGTACGATTACACGGGCACGACCATCGATTCCATGAAGGGCTGGGGCTGGAAGGCCGTCCACCATCCCGACCATGTCGAACGGGTCGTCGAGCGGATCTCACACGCCTTCAAGGTCGGCGAGCCCTGGAACGACACCTTCCCCCTGCGTAGCGCTACGGGCGAGTACCGCTGGTTCCTCTCGCTCGCCAACCCGTTTCGCGATGCGGAGGGGCGCGTCATCCGCTGGTACGGGACCAACACCGACATCACCGATCGCAAGCGCATGGAGGGACGGCTCGCCCGTCATGCGGTCGACCTGCGACGAACCAACGAGGAACTGGAGCAGTTCGCCTACGTCGCATCGCACGACCTCAAGGCGCCGCTCCGCGGCATCGAGAACCTCGTCGGCTGGATCGAGGAGGATCTCGATGGCGCGCTGAACGGCGACGTCCAGACCAACATGGATCTCCTGAAGAGCCGGGTCCGGCGCCTGGAGAGCCTGCTGGACGACCTGCTGGCCTACTCGCGCGCCGGCCGCGCGGACGTGGCCTTCACGCCGGTTGACACCAAGGCCCTCGTCGACGAGCTCGCCGTGCTGGTGAGTCCACCCGACGGGTTCGAGATCGTCGCCGCCGACGACCTGCCGACGCTTAACGCGGCGAAGGCCCCGCTCACCCAGGCGCTCCAGAACCTGATCGGCAACGCGATCAAGCATCACGACCATCCGGGCGACGGTCGCGTCCGCGTCGATGCGCACCCGCGGGGCGATATGGTAGAGTTCGTGGTCTCGGACGACGGTGCCGGCATCCCGGAGCAGTTCCGCGAGCGTGTGTTCGGCATGTTCCAGACCCTGAGGCCCCGCGACGAGGTCGAGGGCAGCGGCATGGGTCTCGCCATCGTCAGGAAACTCGTCGAGCGCCAGGGTGGCAAGGTCTGGCTGAACGAAGGCCGGGAGGGGCGCGGCCTCTCGGTGCATTTCACGTGGCCGAAGGACGGCGCGAAGGGGGGGACTGATGGGTTCGACGGTTAACCTGCTGCTGGTCGACGATGACGAGGTCGACGTCCAGGGCCTCAAGCGCGCCTTCAAGAAGAGCAAGATCGGCAACCCGATCACCGTCGCCCGCGACGGCATCGAGGCGCTGGAGTACCTGCGGGGCCAGAACGGCAAGGAGAAGCTGCCGAAGCCCCACCTCATCCTGCTCGACCTCAACATGCCGCGCATGAACGGCATCGAGTTCCTGGAGGAGATCCGGGCCGACGAGGACCTGCGCACCGCCGTGGTGTTCATGATCACCACCTCGAAGGCGGACGAGGATCGCATGCGGGCCTACGGGCACAACGTGGCCGGCTACATCGTCAAGCGCGATCCGGCCAACACCTTCATGGAGGCGGTCTCCATGCTGGAGCACTTCTGGAAGGTGGTCGAGTTCCCGCAATAGGGCTCGGCAGACACGTGGAATCCCCCACCCGCATCCTGCTGATCGACGACGACGCCGTCGACCGGACGTCCGTGCGCCGCGCCCTGAAGAAGTCGCGGCTGAAGCACGACCTGACCGAGGCGCCCGACGGCACGACCGGGCTGCGGCTGGCGCGGGAGGGCGCGTTCGATTGCATCCTGCTCGACTACCGCCTGCCGGACGTCGACACCTTCGACTTGCTGGCCTCCCTCCTCGCCCTGCCGGGCGAGGGCCATGCCGTCTTGATGCTGACCGGCGAGGCGGACGAGGACCTCGCGTTCCGGCTGATGCGGGCCGGCGCCCTCGACTACCTCGCCAAGGCGGAGGCGACCCCGTCGAGCCTGGCTCGGGCGATCCGCTATGCGGAGGCGCGCCGCGGCTTCCAGGCGAAGCTCGACGAGGCTCGGCGCGAGGCCGAGGCGAAGTCGCTGGAGCTCGATACCCTCAACCGGCAGAAGACCCTGCTGTTCTCGATCATCGCCCACGACCTGCGCAATCCGTTCCAGTCTCTCCTCGGCCTGTCGGAGGTCCTGGGGAAGGCGGTGGCGATGCGGGACCACGCCTCCATCGAGCGTCGTGCCAAGGGCATCAACGACGCCGCCACGCAAGCCTACGCCCTGCTGGAGAGCCTGTTCTCCTGGGCGAGCCTGCAGATGGACACGATGGCCGTCACCATCACCGACGTCGCCCTGGGCACGGTGGCGGCAGAGGTCATGCAGGGTGCCGCCGAGGCGGCCGCCGATAAGGGCCTGACGCTGGCCATCGACTGCCGGGGGACCACGGTCCGCGCGCAGCGGGACATGCTGGCTACTGTCCTGCGCAACCTCGTGAGCAACGCGGTCAAGTTCACCCTGCCGGGAGGGACGATCACGGTCGCCGGCAGGCCGACCGGGAGAGGCGTCGAAATCACGGTCTCCGATACCGGTGTCGGCATGCCCGCCGGCAAGGTGGCCGACCTGTTCCGACTCGACCGACGCAGCACGACGAACGGAACGGCGGGCGAACGCGGGAGCGGGCTGGGCCTCCTGCTCTGCCGCGACCTCGTGGAGCGCCAAGGCGGCGAATTGACCGTCGTGAGTTCTCCCGACCAGGGCACCACCTTCCGCTTCACCCTTCCGGAAGCGGCCGGCGCCCCATGTCCCTGACGACCCGCATCCTGCTCCTCGTGCTGCTTGCCCTCGCGCCCGCATTGGCGATCCAGGGCTACAACGAGCACGCCCTTCGCGCCTCGCGCGACGAGGTCGTGCGCGCCGATACGATGGCAACGGCCCGGACCGTCGCCGAGGATCTATCGCAGGTCGCGGAGTCGGCCCGCCAAGCCCTGAACTTCCTCGCTCAGGACCCCGCGGTCCGAACGCTGGAGCCCTCGGGCTGCACCGAGTACCTCCGCCGGGCCGTGCGCGACAATCCGCAATTCGCGGTGTTCGCGCTGACCCGGCCGGACGGGACCGTCGTGTGCAACAGCCTCGGGTCCGCGCCCGGCTCCTACGCCGTGCCCGACCGGGTCTACCAGCGCCGCGCGGTCACCGAGGGCACGTTCGTAATGGGGACCTACGCCCGCGGCAACGCCTCCCGCAGGGACTCGCTGCACTTCGCCCAAGCGCTGCCCGACGCGGAGGGGCGCACGGTCGGCGTGCTCGCCGTCGCCGTCGACCTCGGCTGGCTCGACGGTTACCTCAGGCGCAACCTGAGACTTCCCAGCACGTCCGTGACGGTGGCGGACCAGGACGGCATCATCCTGGTCCGCTATCCCGACGGGACTGGTTGGGTCGGAAAACCGGTGCCGCCGGATCGACAGCGCATCGTGATGAGTCGTGGCGAGGGTGTCCGCATCGACTTCGGCATCGACGGACGCGAACGCATCCTCGCCAATGCTAAGCCTGGCGGCGCGGCGTCTTCCGCCTGGGTGACGGTCGGCCGCGACCGGCAGATTGCCTTCGCGGACGTGGACGCCGCCACCCGCAGGGGCGTGGTGCTGATCGCGCTGGGTGCGGTTCTGGCCGTCGCCGCCGCGTTCCTGGCAGGGCGAGCTTTCATTCGGCGCCCCTTCGACCGCCTGCTCCAGACGGCATCGAAATGGCAGGCCGGAGACCTCGCGGCCCGGACCGGGTTGGACGGCGCCGACGAGTTCGGCCGCCTCGGCAGTAAGCTCGACGCGATGGCCGGAAGCCTTCAACGCAATGAGGCCGACCTTCGCGACGAGGTCCGCAATGGCCGCGCGATGCAGGAGCGTCAGGTGACGATGCTGCACGAGTTGAACCATCGCGTGAAGAACACCCTTGCGACGGTCTAGGCCCTGGCACGGCAATCGACGCGCGGCGGCGAGGCGCCAGGCGAGCGGCTTGAGGCGCGCATCCTCGCCCTGTCGAAGACCCATGACCTCCTGACGCGGGACGACTGGTCGGGCGCCCCCTTGCGCGCAGTGCTGGAGAACGAACTCGGCCCCTACCGGGGCGGAGACGCGACCTTCGTCGTGGACGGTCCCGACGTGGACTTGCCGCCGCGCCACGTCCTCTCCCTCGGGATGACGTTGCACGAGCTCGTCACCAACGCCGCCAAGCACGGAGCCCTCTCGGTGCCGGACGGCGAGATCCGCGTGACCTGGCGCGTGGTCAGGACCGAAGGCGGTGCGAGGCGATTGCGGCTGGACTGGGCCGAGGACGGGGGTCCGCCGTCGCCGCCGCCGACGAGACGCGGTTTCGGCACCCGGCTCATCGCGGTGAGCATCGAGCGGGAGCTCGACGGAAAGCTCGACCTCGACTTCGCATCTGAAGGGTTGCGCTGCTCCGTCGACGTGCCGCTCCCGAGCCCAACGGTGGCCACCATGAGCCCGTTCACTCCGCTGCAGTAGGGTCGCGCGTGCGAGACGCCCGTGGCGCTCAGAGCGGGCCCATGGCGAGCCTATGCTTGAGGTCGTCGAGCCACGCCTTCTGATGGTTCCCCCTCAACGCCAGGCCGGGAAGATGCCCGATGTCGGCCAGGAGCCCCCCAAGGCTCACGAGGTGGTCCCGCTTCCAGGACGTTGTGGCCGCCGGCCGCGGCGATCTCGAGCGCGCGCTTGGCGCCCTCCTGGCCCTTGATGTCGCGGAGGTCCGGCAGGGGCGGGCCCGGGGCGGCGACCGCGGGGACCGGCCGGGCCATGACCTGCGTGCCCTTGAAGTGGTTGGCGAGCTGGATGAGCGAGCGCGGGGCCAGCACGTCGAGGTCGCCGCCGGCCCAGGCCGCCTCCGGCCCGGTCGCGGCGGGGCAGATCAGCCCGAGGCCGCGTGCACTCGCCGCCATCGCCGCCGGCAGCACGCCGTTGACCGGGGTGATCGTGCCGTCGAGCGCGAGCTCGCCCAGCACGCAGTACCCGGCGAGCGCGTCGGCCGGCAGCGCGCCGATCGCCGCCATGACGCCGAGCGCGATCGGCAGGTCGTAGTGCGAGCCCTCCTTCGGCAGGTCGGCAGGCGCGAGGTTCACGGTGATGCGCTTGGCCGGCATCGCCAGCCCGGAGGCGATCAGCGCGCCGCGCACCCGCTCGCGCGACTCGCCCACCGCCTTGTCGGCCAGGCCGACCACATTGAAGTGGACCGCGCCGGGGATGATCTGCACCTGGACGTCGACGGCACGCGCCTCGATGCCCTCGAAGGCGACGGTGGCGACGCGGGTGACCATGCGGGAGGGGGCCTTCGGCTCGACGGAAACTAAGCCTAGGCGGCCATCCCTAGCCTGACAACCTCAGGAACCGGTTCAGGAACCGGCTCCTTGCGCGGCTGTTCTCTGCCGGTCGACAACCACAAACGGAAACCGCCATGCGCCTGACATCCACCGCCCTCGCCCTCGTCTTCGCCGCCGGCCTGACCGGTGCCGCTCAGGCCGACGAGAAGCTGCCGCCGGACCAGCAGGCCAAGGTCGAGGCCATGCTCCGCCAAGAAGGCTTCACCAAGTGGAAGGAGATCGAGCTCGACGACGGCATGATCGAGGTCGACGACGCCGTCGACGGATCGGGCAAGCAGTTCGACCTCAAGCTCGATCCGAAGACGATGGCCATCGTCAAGCGCAAGGCCGAGTAGCGCAAGGCCGAGTAACGGGAGGGACGAAGCGGGCGCCGTGCGGCTCTGCCGACCGACGCCCGATAGGCGAAAATCCGACGCTTGATACCCATAGCCAAACGTCCGACAACGATGGCGACCGGACCCTGCCTTTCGCCTCGAAGCGGACGTTTCGGCTTCGACCCTCAGCAGCCCTCCAGACCCCTTCGATCGACGACCGCATTCGGCGACACAGCGGTCGTTCGAAGTCCCGATGACGGCAGACGCCGGTCGGAGGGGCTCGACCAGCGCACCAACCTGGAATGGCGATGGTCGATCAGGCCCGGTCGTCCAACTCCGGCACACCGCTCTGACGGTCGGCATAGGCGGCGAGGAAGGTCGGCCGCTGCTGCCAGCGCTTCCAGAATGCGTCGATGTGCTCGAAGCGCTCGTCCAGCGGCGTAGCGTTCACGGGGAATTTCGAGAAGGCGATCGCGGTCGCCATCGTGATGTCCGAGAAAGTCGGCGCTTCGCCGCCGAGCAGCCATTCGCGCCCGTCCGACAGGTGCTGGTTCACCAAGCTCGCATGGGCCAGCGCTTCCTTGCGGCAATGCTCGCCCCAGGCCGGGTTGCTGGTGAGTTCGAGCTTTGGCCCCAGCCCCTGATGCAGGACGTGGAACGCGGTCACGATCCGGTAGAGGATGTGGACCCAGATTCGGTTGTCCCACATGGTGTCGAGGCCCTGCTCAAGTGGGCTATCACCCATGATCCGCCGACCGGGGAAGGCCTGATCGAGGTACCGGACGATGGCCGCCGTCTCCGAGATGACGCTTCCGTCCTCGAGTTTCAGCGTCGGCGTCTCGCCCCACGGGTTCATCTTCAGATGCCGCCACTGCCGCTGCTCGCCGACCGGCGACATGTCGTAGACGCGCTCGTCGAACCGATCCGCGATGCCCTTCTCGTGCAGGAAGATGCGCAAGCGCTGTGGGTTGGGGAACGCCGAGGGCGAGGTGAAAAGCTGGAGCTTGGAGGCGGTTTGGCTGGTCATCTGACTCTCTCTGTCTGCCAGTAGGCAGGCAGAGTGTTAGGCCTTCCTTTCCGAGCGGTCAACGCCTATCTGCCAACAGGCAGGTTATTTTCTTGCGGAGGATGGGCGCGATGAGTTCGGGGTATAAGGAAGCGATCCTTGCCGCTGCGAAGCGAACCGCCATGGCGCACGGCTACAGCGGACTGAATTTCCGCGACTTGGCAGCCGAGGTCGGGATCAAGGCCGCAAGCGTCTACTATCACTTCCCCGGCAAGGCCGAACTCGGAGCGGCGGTCGCGAAGCGTTATTGGGAAGACATCGCCACCGATCTCGAAGCCATCTCCGACGAAGCGGCCGACCCACTAGACGGACTGCGTCGGTATCCTGAGATTTTCCGGATATCTTTGCAGAACGACAACCGCATGTGCTTGTCCAGTTTCATGACGGCGGAATACGATGATCTACCCGATACCGTGAAACACGAGGTGCGCGCATTCGCCGACGTCAACGTCGCGTGGTTGAGCAAGTTGTTGACGGCGGCGAGTGTCGTGAAGGCGGCGGACAGCGAAGGCCGGGCTCGCGCCATCTACGCGGCGGTCGCGGGTGCTCAACTCATGGCGCGGGGCCGCGCCGATCTCCCGCTGTTCGACACCCTGATCGCCAACTATCGCGCGGCCGGCCTCTTGCCTGCGTAGTTGTCCATCCATTCTCGAAGAAAGCCCGCTCTGGATCGCGAAATAGGCGTTCAATGCTTAGTCTCTGAGTTACCGCTTTCCACTCAAATCCCGTCGTAAGCCCTCATCCACCAGACGGGCTCGGGGCAGACCTCCCGATCTTCTGCAATGGGCCGAAGACGAACCCGCGGTGTCGCTCCCCCCGTCAGAGTGTGACCTTCACCGAACGGGCGCCGCCCGGCGTTCGGCGAAGGCCTCGGCGACGGCGCGGATCACCTCGGCCGCGCGTTCCGCCCCGGCGCGATCCACGTCGAGGTGGGTGGTGACGCGGATCTGGCTGCCGATGGCGCGGATGCGGACGTCGTGCGCGAGGCAGGCCTCGGCGAAGGCCGGGGCGGTGACGCCGAGGCCGGAGACGCCGAAGCACAGGATGTTCGATTGCCCCGCGCTCGGGTCGAAGCTCAAGCCCGGCGCGTCGGCGATCGCGTCGTGGATCAGCCGGATGTGCGCGTTGTCGGTGCTCAACTGCGCGACGTGGTGGTCGAGGGCGTAGAGGCCGGCGGCGGCGATCACGCCGGATTGGCGCATGGCGCCGCCGAGCCGGTACTTCCAGCGCCAGGCCTCGACGACGAAGTCGCGGGAGCCGCACAGAACCGCGCCGACCGGGCAGCCGAGGCCCTTGCTGAGGTCGAGCCAGACGCTGTCGAACCCTTGCGCGTAGTCCTTCGCCGCGATTCCGGTGGCGGCCACCGCGTTGAGCAGGCGGGCGCCGTCGATATGCGCCTTCAGGCCGTGGGCGCGGGCGATGTCGCGGATCGCCCGCATGTCGGCCAGCGCCCAGACCGAGCCGCCCGAGAAGCTGGTGGTCTGCTCGATGGAAACGAGGGCGGTGCGCGGCGCCGTGCGGGCCGGCGGCCGGATCGCCGCCGCGAACGCCTCGGGCGTGTAGAGTCCCGCCGGCGTCGGCAGCGCCTTCACCGACACGCCGCCGATCGCGGCCGAGCCTGCGGCCTCGGTGTTGTAGATGTGGGACTGGTCGTCGACCACGATCTCGTCGCCGGCCCGGGTCTGAACCAGGATCGAGACGAGGTTGCACATCGTGCCGGACGGCATGAACACCCCGTCCTCCTGGCCGAGCAGGGCGGCGACCCGGTCGCAGAGCGCCCGCGTCGTCGGGTCGGAATCGGACTGCTCGTCGCCGACCACCGCGCGCGCCATCGCCTCGCGCATGCCCGGCGTCGGCCGCGTCTGGGTGTCGCTGTAGAGATCGATCGTCACGGGCAGGCTTGCCTCCGGTCGGCGTTGCGGCGCCATAGTGCATGGTCGCGCGGTCCCGCGAAAGCGCGGCGGGCACGCTTTCCATCAAAATGAATTTTGAATACGTTTAGCGGAGGCGACCGGAATCGGGCGTCGGGAGGGCTGAGCAGGTGGCGGTCGAGACGGCGCCCCAGGGTGCGAGACAGGACGCGCGGCAAGAGACGCGGCAAGGCGAACGGCAAGGCGCACGGCAAGGCGCGCGCGTCGCCGGGCGGAACGGCGCCGGCCTGGCGCGGCGGCTGGCGGAGGCGTTGCAGGGCGAGGCCCGATTCGACGCCTTCACGCGCGGGCGCTACGCGACGGACGCCTCGATCTACCAGATCATGCCGGCCGGCGTGGTGCTGCCGAAGAGCGCCGCCGACATCGCCGCGACCCTGACGATCGCCGCCGAGCATGGGGTGCCGGTGATCATGCGGGGCGGCGGCACCTCGCAGAACGGGCAGCCGATCGGCTCGGGGCTGGTGGTCGACTGCTCGCGCCACTTTAACGGCATCCGCGCCTACGACGCGCAGGCCGGCACCGTCACCGTCGAGCCGGGCATGGTGCTGGAGCGCCTGAACACCCGCGTGAAGGCCGACGGCTGGTTCTTCCCGGTGGAGCCCTCGACGGCGACCCGCTGCACCATCGGCGGCATGGCCGGCAACAATTCCTGCGGCGCCCGCTCCCTGCGCTTCGGCAAGATGAGCGACAACGTGCTCGGCCTGGAGGCGCTGTTCCACGATGCGGAAGCCTTCGGCTTCGGGCTAACGGGCAACGAATCCGGCGGCGTCACCGGCTCGGCCCGCGCCGAAGACCTCGCGCGCCGCATGATGGCGCTCGCCGAGTCGGAGCGCGCGGAAATCCTGGCGAAGTATCCGAAGGTCCAGCGCCGGGTCGGCGGCTACAACCTCGACGCGCTGATCGAGGCGCGGCCGAACCTCGCCCACCTGCTGGTCGGCTCGGAGGGGACGCTGGCGGCGACGACCTCGGTGACGCTGCAGCTGTCCCGGCTGCCGGCGCACCGGGTGATGGGGGTGTGCCACTTCCCGTCGTTCCGCTCCGCGATGGAGACCACGCGCCACATCGTCGACCTCGACCCGGTGGCGGTGGAGCTCGTCGACAACAACGTGCTGGTGCTCGGCGCCGACATCCCGCTGTTTCGCGCGACGCTGGCCGACATCACCCGCGGCACGCCGAACTGCCTGCTGCTCGCCGAATTCGCCGGCGAGGACCTCGCCGCGCTCGAGCGCGACCTCAAGCGCCTCGACGCCTGCATGGCCGACCACGGCTTCCCCGACGCGGTGGTCGAGATCCACGAGCCGTCGCGCCAGAAGTCGGTCTGGGAGGTGCGCGAAGCCTGCCTCAACATCATGATGTCGATGAAGGGGGACGCCAAGCCGGTCTCGTTCATCGAGGATTGCGCGGTGCCCCTCGAGCATCTGGCCGACTACACCGACGCCGTCACCGACGTGTTCACGAAGCACGGCACGCGCGGAACCTGGTACGCCCACGCCTCCGTCGGCTGCCTGCACGTCCGCCCGATCCTCGACATGAAGCTCGGCGGCGACGTCGCCAAGATGCGCGCCATCGCGGAGGAGACCTCCGAGCTGGTGCGCCGGTTCAAGGGCTCGTATTCCGGCGAGCACGGCGACGGCATCTCGCGCTCGGAATACATCGCGCCGCTGTTCGGGCCGCGCCTCGCCCGCGCGTTCGAGACCGTGAAGGACGCGTTCGACCCCGAGAACCGCCTGAACCCGGGCAAGATCGTGCGCCCGCTGTCGATGGACGACCGCGCGCTGATGCGGTTCGGGCCGGACTACCAGGTGGTCGCGCCGCGCGAGACCGCGCTCGACTGGCCCGAGGCCGGCGGCTTCGGCGGCGCCGTGGAGATGTGCAACAACAACGGCACCTGCCGGAAGCTCGCGGGCGGAGCGATGTGCCCGTCCTACCGCGTCACCCGCGAAGAGCAGCACCTGACGCGGGGCCGGGCGAACTCCCTGCGGCTGGCGATCTCGGGCCAGCTCGGCAAGGACGCGTTCACGTCGCCTGAGATGAAGCGCACGATGGACCTGTGCGTCTCGTGCAAGGCGTGCCGCCGCGAATGCCCGACCGGCGTCGACATGGCGCGGATGAAGGTCGAGTTCCTGCATCATTACCATGCCCGCCACGGCCTGCCGCTGAAGGACCGGCTGATCGGCGCGATGCCGCATTACGCCGGCGTCGCCGCGCGGCTGGCGCCGCTGCTGAACCTGCGCGACCGGGTGCCGGCGCTGGCGCGGATGTCCGAGCGCGTCGCGGGCCTCTCGGCGCGGCGCACGCTGCCGCGCTGGCGCCGGCCCTGGACGGAGGCCGGCGAGCCGGCCCACCCGCAGGACGTGGTGGGCGAGCACCGCGACGTGATCCTGTTCGGCGACACCTTCAACCGTGCCTTCGAGCGCGAGAACCTGGAGGCGGCCGAGCGGGTGCTCGCCGCCGCCGGCTACCGGCTGCACCGCGTCTTCCCGACCAAGGGCAAGCGCCCGCACTGCTGCGGGCGGACGTGGCTCGCCTCGGGCCAGACCGACCGGGCGCGCGCCGAGGCGCGCCGGACGCTCGACGCGCTCCTGCCCTTCGTCCGGGCCGGCGCCCGCGTGGTCGGGCTCGAACCGTCCTGCCTCCTCACCTTCCGCGACGAGTTCGTCGCCCTGCTGCCCGGGGCGGACGCGAACCTGCTGGCCAAGCAGAGCTTGCTGATCGAGGAACTGCTCGCCGCCGACCTCAAGGCCGGGCTGATCGCGCCCGACTTCGCCGACCAGGGCGGCCGCGTCGCGCACCTGCACGGCCATTGCCACCAGAAATCCTTCGGCGCGATGGGCGCGGTGGAGAGCGTGCTGCGCAGCGTGCCGGGGCTCGACGTCCGGCCGATCGAATCGAGCTGTTGCGGCATGGCCGGCGCCTTCGGCTACGGGCCTGAGACGGTCGACACCTCGCTGGCGATGGCCGAGCTGTCGCTGTTTCCGGCGTTGCGCAAGGCCGGCCCCGACGACCTCGTCGTCGCCGACGGCACCAGCTGCCGCCACCAGATCCACGACGGGCTCGGGATGACGGCGGAACATGTGGTCAGGGTCCTCGACCGGGCCCTGGCGCCTCGACACTGATTTGGGAGGCGCCTAAACAGGGTCGGCCTCCTGCTCGGCAGCGATAAGCATCGAACGCATGAAATCGACCGCATGAACAAGATCGATCCCGGACTCGGCATCAGTCGACGTTATCTTCACGACGAGGTGGCGGACCGGATTCGTGCGCTGATCCAATCCGGCGAGATGGAGCCGAAGGCCCGCGTCAACGAGGGCGAGCTGACCGAACGCTTCGGCATCTCGCGTACCCCCTTGCGCGAGGCGATCAAGATCCTCGCCACCGAAGGCCACCTCGAACTGCTGCCGAACCGCGGCGCCCGCGTCGCCAGCCTCTCGCAGGTCGAGATCGAGGAGATGATGGAGGTCATCGCCGGCCTCGAGGCGACGGCCGCCGACCTCGCCTGCCGCACCGTCACGGACGACGAGGTCGCCGCGATCCAAGCCGACCATGACGCGATGGTGGCGATGTGGAAGGCGTCCGACGAGGCCGGGTACTTCCGCCTCAACCGCCAGATCCACGAGGCGATCATGGCGGCGAGCCGCAACGCGACGCTGTCGGGGATCTACCGCAGCCTGTCGGGCCGCATCCAGCGCTCGCGCTACTCCGCCCACCAGACGCCCGAGCAGTGGACCCGGGCGATCGAGGAGCACGAGCGGATGGTGCAGCTCCTGCGCGGCCGCGACGGCCCCGCGCTCTCGCACCTGATGCGCGAGCATATCCGCGGCAAGAAGCCGGTCATCGCCGCCAACTTCGGCGACGCCGCCGCCGACCTGCCGGCGGACGCCGCCGGCTGACGATCAGTCGACGCGCCGCGTCTCGAACCAGAACGAGGCGCCGGGCAGGCCGGTGTCGTTCGGGTAGTGGAACGGGATTTCGAGGCCGCCGGCCGGCGCCGCGAACACGCGCTTCACCCGCGCCGCGAATTCCGGATCCTGGCACAGGTAGGTGACCGGCGCTGTCACCCGGAACGGCGGCCTTCCGCACATCAGCATCGCGGCGAGCAGGTACTGCTCGTTGTAGAGCCGGTGGTTCCAGGCGGTCGGGTAGTCGTCGGGAATGAAGATGTCGTGGATCTGCACGATCACGCCGGGCACCAGGCGCGGAAGGATCTCGAAGAAGAACACCACCACGTCCGAGTTGGCGAAGGCCCGGTGCGACCCATCGAAGAACAGGACATCGCCCGCCTGCAACGTGTCGAACACCGTGAGGTCGCAGTCTTCGAGCGGCTGGCGGATCACCGCGTCGCAGATCCGGTCGATGTGCCGGCGCGGGTTGGGATCGATCGAGGTCATCCGGGTCGGGAGCGACAGCCGCTCCACCGTGCGGCGCGCGAAGCAGGTCGAGGTGCCCGAACCGATCTCGACGTAGCGGGCCGGCCGCTTCCAGGCGAGGAAGGTCATGAGCGCGGCGGCGTCCAGCGCCGTGAACCAGGTGTTGTCCCAGCACGGCGCGGTCGGGTCCGCAGGGTCGGGCGCGTGGGCGACGCCGTGGATCAGCGCAGCGTGATCCTCGAGCGCGGATACGAAACGCGCGTAGTCCGGCCGCCCCTGGTCGAGCACCGCCCGCAGCCGGCTGTGCGGCGGCGTCTGCGGCTGCCAGCGCGCTTGCGGCATGACCGGATAGTAGTCGTGGACGGTGTGGCTCCACCGGAACGGATCGGTGCTCGCGCGGAAGATGTCGAGGCCGGCCTTCCGACCCGCGCTTTGAACCAACTGCTTGAGCATCGACGCCTCCGACCGGCCCATCCCGACGAGGCGGATCGTAGCAGCAAATACAATCTTGGGTTGAGTTGTTCTGCGTAGCGCTCTGCACCGATTGCAAACGCGGTGAACGGGATTCCCGCCTCAGGCGGCGTCGCCGAGCGAGCGCAGGCCGGCGACGAGGTCCGAGAAGCGGTCGCCCTGCACCACCACGTGCGTGCGCAGGCGTTCGCCCGCCGCCGCGTCGTCGCCGGCGAGGATCGCCGCGACGATGCCGGCATGTTCCGCCAGCGACTGGCCGAGGCGGTGGCGCGTCCGCAGCTGAAGGCGGCGATAGGGGGCCAGCCGCCGGCTCAGCAGGCGGGCCTGCTCGGCGAGGAACGCGTTGCGGCAGGCGCCGTAGACCACGGCGTGAAACACTTGGTTCTCGGCGTAGTAGCCCTCGGTGTCGCCGGCCGCCGCCGACGCCTCGCAGGCCGCGAGCGCCGCCTTCAGCGCCGCCTCGTGGTCGGGGGTCAGGCGCCGCGCGGCGAAGCGCCCGCAGGCCGCCTCCAGTTCCGCCATGGTCTCGAACATCGCCAGCAGGTGCTGCGGCTCCGGCGCGCTGACGATCGTGCCCTTGCGCGGCTTGGTCTCGACGAGCCCGGTGACGGCCAGCTGCAGCAGCGCCTCGCGGATCGGCGTGCGCGACACCCCGAACCGCTCGGCGAGCATCACCTCGTCGAGGCGCGCGCCGACGGCAAGATGGCCAGCAACGATCTCATCCTCGATGGTCTGCCGCAGGCGCTGTGCCTGGCTCATCGCTGGACGCCTCCCGATCGTGACGATTCCCGAGAACTCATTATGCAGGGGCGTTGACAAAATATACAAGAGCTCGTTCAATATATACCAAGCGTTGCATTCACTATATTGTGCAGCGCAAAAACAAGACAGTCGCGATTGTGCGACGCGGGAGAAACAGCATGACGCCGACCCGACGCGCCCTCCTCGCCGGCGGCCTCGCCGCACCCGCCCTCCTGCACTTCGGCCGCGGCGCCGCCCAGGCCGCGACGGTGCTGAAGCTCTCCCACCAGTTCCCCGGCGGCACCATCGACGAAGGCGACTTCCGCGATCGCATGTGCCGCAAGCTCGCCAAGGCGGTCGGCGAGCGCTCGAAGGGCGCGCTCGAGGTGCAGGTCTATCCCGGCTCGTCGCTGATGAAGACCAACGCCCAGTTCGGCGCGATGCGCAAAGGCGCGCTCGACATGTCGCTCTACCCCTCGCCCTACGCCGGCGGCGAGATCCCCGAGTTGAACATCGGCCTGATGCCGGGGCTCGTGACCTCCTACGCGCAGGGCGTCGCCTGGAAGGCGGCTCCGGTCGGCCGCAAGCTCACCGAGATCCTCGACGCCAAGGGCATCGTCCTGGTCTCCTGGGTCTGGCAGGCGGGCGGCGTCGCCAGCCGCGAGCGCCCGCTCTACGCGCCGGCCGACGCCAAGGGCCTCAAGGTCCGCGGCGGCTCGCGCGAGATGGACCTGATGATGAAGCAGGCGGGCGCGGCCACCCTCTCGATCCCGTCGAGCGAATCCTACGCGGCGATGCAGACCGGCGCGTGCGACGCGGTCATCACCTCCTCCACCAGCCTGATCTCGTTCCGCCTGGAGGAGCTGTCGAAGGCGCTGACCTCGGGGCGCGAGCGCTCCTACTGGTTCATGCTCGAGCCGATCATGATGTCGAAAGCGATCTTCAGCGGGCTGCCGAAGGACCAGCAGGACCTGATCATGGCGGTCGGCGCCGAGCTCGAATCCTTCGGACAGGACGGCGCCAAGGCCGACGACACCCATGTCGAGCAGGTCTTCTCGAAGGCCGGCGCCAAGGTGCAGAACCTCGACGAGAAGACCATGGGGCAGTGGCGCGACATCGCCCGCGACACGGCGTGGAAGGACTACGCGGCCAAGAACGCGCAGTGCGCCGAGCTCCTCAAGCTGGCGGAGCAGGTCGCGTGAGCCACGCCTTCGACGCGGCCTCGGCCGCCTCCGAGAAGGCGGTCGCCGAGCCCCGGATCCCCGGCGCGCTCGGCGTCATGGACCGGGCGATGAAGCGCCTGAACGGGGTGATCATGGTGTTCGGCGGGCTCGCGCTCGTCGGCGCCTGCCTCGTGCTGAGCTACAGCGTGGTGATCCGCTACGTCCTGCACGAGCCGACCGACTGGCAGGACGAGATGGCGGTGTTCCTGATCGTCGGCGCGACCTTCTTCTCGGCCGCCGCCGTCCAGGCCAAGCGCGGCCACGTGGCGATCGAGGCGCTGACCGGGTTCCTGTCGCCGAAGGTCAACCGCGCCCGCCTGTTGATGGCGGACATGATCAGCTTCGTCTTCGTGGTGTTCTTCGCCTGGAAGAGCTGGACGCTGTTCCACGAGGCTTACGTCGACGGGCAGGTCTCGCAATCGAGCTGGGGCCCGCCGCTGGCGATCCCCTACGCCCTGATGGCGGTCGGCATGAGCCTGCTCGGCATCCAGTTCGCCGTGCAGATCGTCCAGGCCCTCACCTACGGTCCGAACTCCGCCGGCTGGGTCGCCCCGAAGGTCGGCCTCGGTCCCGACCTGAACACAGACATGCACGGACGGCCGGACGTGACCCCGCGGGGCACGGACCCGATGGGCGACACCGTCGACACCGCGAGGATCACCCGATGAGCACCGCCGCGATCGGCTTCCTCTATGCCGGGGCGACCCTCTCGGCGATGCTGGCCGGCATCCCCATCGCCTTCGCGCTCGGCTTCGTCGCGCTGGCGTTCATGTTCGTCTTCATGCCGGCGGCCTCGCTCGATACCGTGGCGCAGAACGTCTACGAGGAAATGGCCTCGATCACCCTGCTCTCGATCCCGCTCTTCATCCTGAAGGGCGCGGCGATCGGGCGCTCGAAGGCGGGCCAGGACCTCTACTCGGCCATGCACGCCTGGATGCACCGCATCCCGGGGGGGCTGGGCATCGCCAACGTCTTCGCCTGCGCGCTGTTCGCCGCGATGGCGGGGTCCTCGCCCGCCACCTGCTCGGCCATCGGCTCGGCCGGCATCCCGGAGATGCGCAAGCGCGGCTACTCGCCGGGCTTCGCCGCCGGCATCATCGCGGCCGGCGGGACGCTCGGCATCCTGCTGCCGCCCTCGATCACCATGATCCTCTACGCGGTGGCCGCCGAGCAGTCGCTCGGGCGCCTGTTCCTGGCCGGCATCGGGCCGGGGCTGCTGCTGGTCGGGCTGTTCGCGGCCTGGGCGGTGTTCCGCTTCCGCGCCGAGTACGCCACCGCGAAGGCCGCCTACGAGCGCGGCGGCGTCCAGTCGCCGATCCTGGCGGACGACACCTACAGCATGCGCCAGCGCTTCGAGACGCTGCCGCGGGTGCTGCCCTTCGTGGTGCTGCTCACCGGCGTGATGGTCGCGCTCTACGGCGGCTACGCCACGCCCTCCGAGACGGCCGGCCTCGGCGGCCTGCTGGCGCTCGGCCTGATCGCGGTGATCTACGGCGTCTGGCGCCCGAAGGACGTCAGCCCGATCCTCACCGCGACGTTGCGCGAGTCGACCATGCTGATGCTGATCATCGGCATGTCGCTGCTCTACGCCTACGTGATGAGCTACCTGCACATCTCGCAGTCGGCGGCCGCCGCGATCGTGGCGATGCAGCTTTCCCCCTGGGTGCTGCTGGTGACGATCCTCGGGCTGGTGATCGGGCTCGGCTTCTTCCTGCCGCCGGTCTCGATCATCCTGATGACCGCACCGATCATCCTGCCGCCGCTGAAGGCCGCGGGCTTCGATCTGGTCTGGTTCGGCGTGGTGATGACGATCACCATGGAGATGGGGCTGATCCACCCGCCGGTGGGCTTGAACATCTTCGTCATCAAGAACATCGCCCCCGACATCCCGCTCTCGGACATCATCTGGGGGACGCTCCCCTTCGTGGTGCTGATGGCGGTGGCGATCCTGATCCTGTGCCTCGTGCCGGGCATCGCCCTGTGGCTGCCCGACCTGCTGCTGCCGTCCACGCGGTAGCGCGCCCCTCCTCCCCTCTCCCCGCGGGCGGGGAGAGGCCCGGCTGCACCCCGTCGTGCAACCGGGGGAGCGGAGGCGTAGCCGAAGCGGTGGTGAGGGCGGTCGTGCGAGGTGGAAGGTGTCAGGCGTGGCGCAGGGAAAGGGCGCCCCTTCGCGCCGCTACCGCCCCTGCCAATCCGGCGCGCGCTTGCCCAAGAACGCTTCCATGCCCTCGCGAAAATCGCGGCTCATGTAGCAGCTGAGGATCAGGTCGTCGCCGGGCTGCGGCTCGCCCTCGGGGGCGGTGGCCTCTTCGGCGAGCCGGCGCAGGCCTTCCTTGGTGGCCTGCATCGTCAGGGGCGCGTGGCCGGCGACCAGCGTCGCCAGCTCGGTCGCGCGCGCGGCGAGCGCTGCGGCGTCCGCCACCACCTCGCCGACGAGGCCGATGGTCAGCGCCTCCTCGGCGCCGACGAGGCGGGCGGTGAAGATGATGTCCTTCACCCGCGCCGGGCCGATCAGGTCGGACAGCCGCTTGAGGTTGCCCTGAGACAGGCAGTTTCCGAGCGTGCGGGCGATCGGGAAGCCGAAGCGTGCGTCGCGCGTGGCGACGCGCAGGTCGCAGGCGGCGGCGATCGCCGCCCCTCCCCCCGTGCAGGCGCCCGCGATGGCGGCGATGGTCGGCACCCGCATCCGCTCCAGCGTGCCGAGCACCCGGTCCATGAAGCGCTCGTAGCCCAGCGCATCCTCCGCGGTCTCGAAGCTGCGGAACTGGGCGATGTCGGTGCCGGCGGCGAACGCCTTCTCGCCGGCCCCGGTGATGACCAGCGCCTTGACCGACGCGTCCTCCTGGATCCGCAGGCACTGGGTCACCAGGCCTTCGTACATCGCGAAGGTCAGGGCGTTGCGGGCCTGGGGCCGGTTGAGGACGATGCGGGCGATGGCGCCGTCCTGGGAGACCAGCAGTTCATCGGTCGGGGCGGCGTCGCTCATGGTCGAAGTCCTCATCCAATCGTCACGCCGTCGTCTCGCCCACGACGCCCGCCGCGATCAAGCCGTCGATCGCCGCGTCGTCGTAGCCGGCCCCGCGCAGGATCGCGCGCGAGTGCTCGCCGAACAGCGGCGCCGGGCCGTGGACCTTGCCCGGCGTCGCCGAGAACTTCACCGGCAGGCCGAGCGTCGTCATCGACCCTGCCCGGGGGTGCTCGACCGAGACCACCATCTCGCGGGCCAGCGTGTGGGGATCGCGGTGCATCTGGTTCACGTCGAGCACCGGGCCGGCCGGCACGCCGCCGGCCTCCAGCCGCGCGAGCCACGCCTCGGAGGTGTCGCCCCGGAAGTAGGGCGCGAGCGCCTCGGCCAGCGCGATGCGGTGCTCCATGCGCCCGGCGTTAAGCGAAAAGCGCGGGTCGGCGGCGAGCGTGTCGGCGCCGAGCACGTCGAGGAGGCGCAGCCAGTTGGTCTGGTTGGCCGCGCCGATGGTGATCCAACCGTCCTGCGTCTCGAAGGCCTCGTAGGGGGCGTTCAGCGGGTGGGCCGAGCCCATCGGCCCCGGCGCCACGCCGGTCGCCATGGCGATCGCCGACTGCCAGTAGGTCAGGGTGATGCCGGCCTCGAACAGGGAGGTGTCGACCACCTGGCCCTGCCCGGTCTTGAGGCGGTGGGTGTAGGCGGCGAGCACCCCCATCGCCGCGAGGATGCCGGCGGTGATGTCGGTGACCGGCGGCCCGCACTTCATCGGCGGCTCGCCGGGCCCGGCGCCGGTGACGCTCATCAACCCGCTCATGCCCTGCGCGACGAGGTCGAACCCGGCCCGCTCCGCGTAGGGGCCGGAGCGGCCGAAGCCCGAGAGCGAGCAGTAGACGAGCGCCGGATGGCGCGCGCGCAGGGCTTCGTAGCCGAGGCCGAGCTTCTCCATCGTGCCGGCGCGGTAGTTCTCGATCAGCACGTCGGCGTCGGCCAGCAGCCGGTGGAGCACCGCCTTGCCGGCCTCGCTCTTGAGGTCGAGGGCCAGCCCGCTCTTGCCGCGGTTCATCATCATGTAGGCGGCGCTCTCGCCTTCGATCGAGGGCGGCACCGAGCGCCGGGTGTCGTCGCCGCCGGGGATCTTCTCGACCTTGATCACCTCGGCACCCATGTCGCCGAGCATCAGGCCGCAGACCGGGCCCGCCATGATGTGGGCGAGCTCGATCACTTTTACGCCCGCGAGCGGGCCTTCGCGTCGTGCGTCCACCATCGCCATCCGCCTCAGCGCACCGGCGCGACCGCGACGGGCGGGATACCACCCGCCTCCGCCGGCTCCACGAAGGGGCGCTCGGGGTGCATGGTGAAGGCGGTGGCGGCACCCAGCAGGCACAGGCCGATCGAGCCGGCGAACGGCAGCGTCCAATCGCCGGTCATGTCGACGATCAGGCCGAACACGATCGGCGAGACGATGGCGGCGATCGCCGAGCCGGTGTTCATCAGCCCGCTCGCGGTGCCGGCGAACTTCGGCGCGATGTCCATCGGCACCGACCAGATCGGGCCGATGACCAGCTCGGCGAAGAAGAAGCCCGAGGAGAGCAGCAGGGCGACGTAGGTGAGGTCGCGGGTGAAGAACACGCCCGTCAGGCTCGCCGCGGCGCCGAGGAAGCCGACGACGATGATCGACAGCCGCGCGAGCTTGAGGTTGCCGGTCTTCTCGAAGATGCGGTCCGAGAGCACGCCGCCGAGCGTGTCGCCGACGACGCCGGCGAAGAACACGCCCGAGGCGAACAGCGCCGAGTTCTTCAGGTCGAGGCCGTAGCTCTGCTTGAAGAAGCTCGGCAGCCAGCCGAGGAACAGCCACAGGGTCCAGCCGTAGCAGAAGTAGGTGATGGTGACGGGCAGGATGCGCTTGGTCAGCGCGCCCCACGGCACCGACTGCTGGGCCCCGACCTTGCGCGGCGGCGGCAGCTGGTCGAGCTCGGCTTGCGTGATCGCCTTGTGGTCGGACGGGTCATCACGGAAATAGAGGTACCAGATCACGACCCAGACGAAGCTGATCGCGCCGAGGATGACGAAGCTCGAACGCCAGCCGAAATGGTAGATCAGGAAGGCGACGATCGGCGGCGCCACGGCGTTGCCGAGCCGCGCGAAGGCGTGGGTGATGCCCTGCGCGAAGCCGCGACGGCCCGGCGCCGTCCAGTTCTGCATGGCGCGGGTCGCGGTCGGGAAGGTCGCGCCCTCGCCGAAGCCCAGCAGCACGCGGGCGAGAAACAGGCTGACGAGGCCGCCGACGAAGCCGGTGAGGATCGTCGCCGTGGCCCAGATCAACCCGCAGACCAGGAGCGTGCGCCGCGCGCCGAACTTGTCGCCGACCGATCCGCCGATCACCTGGAAGATCGCGTAGGGGTAGGCGAAGGCCGAGAGGATCAGGCCGAACTGCGTGTTCGACATGCCGAGATCCTTGATGATCACGGCGCCCGCGGTGGCGATGTTCACCCGGTCGAGATAGGTGATGAAGTACATCAGGCAGAGCAGGAACAGCACGCTGTTCGTGGCGCTCAGGCGCTTGATCATGGCGTCGATCCTCCGGCACGGCGTTCTTGCGCAGCGTTCTTGGCAGCCGCCTTGTGGCGGTCCGCGCCGTCACCCTGGCCTCGGCGACCGGGTGCGGCGTTTCGCATTACGTATTCAGTACGCTCGGCCTATGCCGGAGTGCAACCACGGGTGTTAGGAATCAGGCGTTTTCCGCCCGCACGATCCACCGCGGACGGGTGGCGGGTCGGAAGCCGGGCTACGCCGGGCAAGCCTCGTTCGCATCCGGCCCATCAGGTCGCCGGACGAACGAAAACGGGGGCCGAAGCCCCCGTTTCCCGTTCGATCATGAGAGGCCGGTCAGGCCGTGACGGGACGCATTCCGCTGGCCTGGGCGGGCGTCGCTGAGGGATCGAGCACCTTGCCGCGCGGGCCGACCCAGGCGCCGACCCACTTGCGCTGCCACAGGAACAGGCAGCCGAGCACCACGGCGGCGAAGACCGCGTAGACGACGAAGCCGGTGGCGAAGGCGCCGGTGTACTGCTTCGAGAAGCCCATCACGTTCGGCAGGATCGCGCCGCCGAGCGCCCCGATCTCGCCGATCATCGAGCCCGACACCGCGGTGTTGGTGGGGTAGCGCAGCGGGACGAGCTGGAACAGGGCGCCGTTGCCGGCGCCGAGCGCCGCGAAGCACAACATGAACAGGATCGTGGTGGCGGCCAGCGACGGGGTGGCGGTGAGCGCAAGGAACGAGGCGATCGAGGCGAGCAAGACCACCGACAGCACGGCGATGCCGCCGAGCCGGTCGGCGAAGTAGCCGCCGAGGATGCGGATGCCCGAGCCCATGAAAGCCGCGAGCATGGTCAGGCGCCCGGCCTCGACCTTCGTGACCGCGAACTGCTCGTAGAAGAACGTCGGCAGGAAGTTCGACAGGCCGATGAAGCCGCCGAAGGTGATGACGTAGATCAGCGAGAAGGCCCAGCCGTCCTTGGTGAACAGGCAGGAGATGTGGTCCTTGAACGACTGGTGCTCGAGGTCCGGCGGCTCCTTGGCGAGCACGATCATCACGATCAGCGGGATCGCCATGACGCAGCCGGCGAAGCCGTAGACCGCCTGCCAGCCGTAGGCCTGGGCCAGCGGCGGCGCGAACAGCACCGCGAGCACGGTGCCGGAATTGCCGGCGCCGGCGATGCCCATGGCGAGGCCCTTGTGCTCCGGCGGGAACCAGCCCGAGCCGAGCGACAGGGCGACGCCGAACGAGGCGCCGGCGATGCCGAGCAGCACGCCCATGGCGAGCACGTCGTTGTAGGTCGAGATGAAGAAGAAGCCGTAGGCCATCGCGAGCATGATGACGCCCATCTCGGTGATGGCGGCGTTCTTCCGGCCGATATACTGGGCGAGCACGCCGAGCGGGAAGCGCATGATCGCGCCCGCGAGGATCGGCAGCGAGATCATGAACCCGGTCTGGGCCGGGGACAGCTTGTAGGTCTCGGTGATGAACGGCCCCATGGCGCCGTTCAGGACCCAAATCGCGAAGCAGAAGTCGAAGTAGAGGAAGGCGGCGAACAGCGTCGGGGGGTGTCCCGACTTCATCACGGTCTTGAAGGAGGCCATCGTGGGTGCTCGTCTTGATCGAGCGGGCGCCTTCGCGCCGCCGCTCATGCCGGAGGAACCGGACTCACACCGTCCGCTTTGCGAGGCTTCGTTGCCCAGCGCGCCGCGCGCCGCGCGGCGATCTCCGGAAAAGCAGCAAACGTGCCAGACGTGGCGGGGCGGCCTGGCCAGGCGCAGCCCCCGTTGAAGGCCTGCGGCGCAGCCGACGAAGACTGAGGGAAACGGCCAAGCCGCGGGCACTAGATGCCGGGATTCGCGGCAACGATGCCTAGGCGGCATGCGGTCGGGCGCGGACGCCCAAACCGGAGGCAACCCGCGAGGCTCGAGGAGCGAACGATCACATAGGAGTCGATGACGGCTGCGTCAGTGACAGGTGGTGATGGTCTTCACGATCCAGCCCTGCTCCGGCTGCCACAGCTTGCGCCGGGCGCGGGTGCAATCGGCCGGCGCGGTCCCGGAGGTCCACGCGCCCGTCGGCTCGGACGGCGGCGGCGGCTCGACGGTCTGGACCGGGCGCGGACGCTCCGGACGCCGCGCCGCCTCCCGTGCGGGTGCGGGCGTCGCGACGACGCAGGCGAGCGCCAGGAGCGACGCCGCGAGGCGCGCGCGCAAGTTCGAAGCGGATGTCACGGGGAGATGTCCGAAGATCGAGAGGGCTGCGATACTGTTGCCGTCAGGTCGGGCGACAAATCAATCGCCCCGTCGCAACTTGTCCCCGCTCTGCCGACGAGGACGGCACATGGTAAAGGCTTGCCGCCGCGACGCCGGCGGATTTCACGGGTCAGATTTCGGCCCGGCGGTTGCGCGACACTTGAGGTGTCGCGGCCGGGCCGCGCCCCGTTGAAGACCTGGACCGACAGGGCTGCCACCGTTGCAAGGAATCGACGCCGCCCCAGGAAACGGATTCCGCAACGCGGCGAAGGATGACGCGACGGGCCGTGACTTGCTAAGCCTTGCCCGTCACCACCGGATCGCGGCCGCCTGCCGCTCGACCGCGTGACTCAAGGTTCCGTGCCGGCCCGTCGCCGGCCCGGGGACCTCGGATCAAGGACGTTTCGAACCGCCATGCCGAATACTTTGCGAAGCCTCCTGCTCGCCGGCGCGATGACCGGCCTCGCGAGCCTGTCCGCGACCGCTCCCGTGCACGCCCAGGGGCGGGGCGCCCTCGCGTCGAGCGCCATCGACGGCGTCGGCGACGACGACCGCCTGTTCCAGGACCAGTCCGGCGCGCTCTACCGCCTCCGCGGCGGCCGCTACGAGCCCTATGCCGGCCGCGTCGAGTTCGGCCGCGCCGTGCCCGACCGCGCCACGGCCTCGGAGCGCCGCCCCATCCCCGAGCGCCAGCAGCTCGCCGGGCGCCCGCCCGAGACCTTGCAGGAGAGCCCGGCCGACGCGCCCGCCGCGCCGCTCACCGTCGGCCCGAAGCCCGGCGCCAACCAGCTCTCCCCGGCGATGGCCGCGGCGATCAACCGGCCGGTCGACAACGGCCCGATCAACTACGACAAGGCCTACGGCGCGATCGCCGACGACGCGTTCCCGGTGGCGGCCTTCAACTGGAAGAAGGCCAACCCGGCGTTCCTGCGCCAGGAGATCGCCTATACCGGCCCCTACGAGCCCGGCACGATCGTGGTCGACCCGCGGGCGCACCAGCTCACCCTGGTCCAGGCGGACGGCCGGGCGCGGCGCTACGGCGTCGGCGTCGGCAAGCAGGGCTTCTCGTGGTCGGGCGCCGCGACGGTGAACCTGAAGCAGGCCTGGCCGGATTGGTACCCGCCGAAGGAGATGATCGCCCGCACGCCGCACCTGGCGCGCGAAGTCGACACGCTGCCGAGCGGCGTCGGCGTCCCCGGCGGCAACCGCAACCCGCTGGGCGCCCGCGCCATGTACCTGTGGCAGGGCAACAAGGACACGCTGTTCCGCATCCACGGCACGCTGGATCCGAACTCGATCGGCAAGAGCGTCTCGTCGGGCTGCATCCGCATGATCAACCAGGATGCGATCGACCTGTTCAGCCGCGTCAACGTCGGCACCAAGGTCGTCGTCCTGAACTGAGCGGGAATCGACCGCGCCGTCCGCGGGGGGGAAGCCCGGGCGGACGGCGTTCGCGTTCGATCAGTCCGCGTTGCGCTCGGCGCGGCGGTGCTCGCCGAGGATGCGCCGCACCGTGCCGGTGGCCGAGCGGTAGACCACGGTCTCCGTCTCGATGACGCCGGGCTTGAAGCGCACGCCGCGCAGAAGCGCCCCGTCGGTGACGCCGGTCGCCGCGACGGTGACGTCGCCGCGGGCCAGATCCGTCAGCTCGTATTTCCGGTTCGGGTCGCCGATGCCCATGTCCTGCGCCCGCCGGCGCTTCTCCGGCGTGTCGAGGATCAGCCGGCCCTGCATCTGGCCGCCGATGCAGCGCAGCGCGCCGGCCGCGATCACGCCCTCGGGCGCCGCGCCGATCCCGAGATAGATGTCGACGCCGGTCTCGTCGGGCGAGTTGGTGAAGATGATCCCGGCGATGTCGCCGTCGGAGATCAGGCGGACGCCCGCCCCCGTGGCGCGGATCGCGGCGACGAGGTCGCCGTGCCGCGGCCGGTCGAGGACGATCGCGACGACCTGCGAGGTCGGCACGCCCTTGGCGCGGGCGAGCGCGGCGATGTTGTCGGCGGGGCTGGCGTCGAGGTCGACGAGGCCGGGCGGATAGCCGGGGCCGATCGCGATCTTCTGCATGTAGACGTCGGGGGCGGCGAGCAGCGAGCCGCGCTCGGCCATCGCCATGATCGCGATCGCGCCGGGCATGTCCTTGGCGCAGAGCGTCGTGCCCTCCAGCGGGTCGACCGCGAGGTCGACGCGGGGGCCGCCGCCGCTGCCGAGGCGCTCGCCGATGAACAGCATCGGCGCCCGGTCGCGCTCGCCCTCGCCGATCACCACGGTCCCGTCGATCGGCAGCGCGTTGAGCTCGGCCCGCATCGCGTCGACGGCGGCCTGGTCAGCGGCCTTCTCGTTGCCCTGCCCGCGCAGGGCCGCCGCCGCGATGGCCGCGCGCTCGGTCACGCGTGCGAGTTCGAGGGTGAGCGTGCGCGCGACGACGCTCCGCGAGCCCTGGATGAGCGCCTCGTCCATCGTTTCCCAAGCCCTTCCCGCGGCCCGAACGTTTTCGGTGCCCCTGCTCCTACAGCCTACCGCGGCTAGGATGCACGAAAATAACTTGGGTTTTCGATTTTGGGTGCAATCGGCACGATAGTGCCGTCCGGCTAGGCGCCGACGCGGCCTATTCGCGCTCGATGCGGATGAGCTGCGGCGCCTCGGCCAGCAGCCCGTCGCCGGCGATGGCGTCGAGGGCCGCGCGGATGTTCCCTTCCGTCGCCGCGTAGGTGATCAGCACCAGCGGCACCGGCTGGCCGGAGCGGCCCTTCGGATCGCTTTCCGCCATCTCGCCGGTGCGGCGCTGCAGGATGCTCTCGAGCGAGATCTCGCGCTCGGCCATGCGGGTGGCCACGCCCGCCGCGACGCCGGGCCGGTTGTGGACCGTGAGGCGGATGTAATAGCCGCCCTCGTGCCGCTGCATCTCGACCCGCTCGGCCGGGCGCAGGGACGCGGTCGGGCAGCCGAAGGTCGGGCGGCTCAGGCCGGCGGCGAGGTCGGCGATGTCGGCGACCACCGCGGAGGCGGTCGCCTCGCCGCCGGCGCCCGGGCCGATCAGGGTCAGCTCGCCGACGGCGTCGGCATCGATCGTCACCGCGTTGGTCACGCCCATCACCTGGGCGATGCTCGAGGATTTCGGCACCATGGTCGGGTGCACGCGCTGCTCGATCCCCGCCTCGGTCGCCTGCGCGACGCCGAGCAGCTTGATCCGGTAGCCGAGCTCCTCGGCCATCAGCAGGTCGAGGGGCTTCACCCCGGAGATGCCCTCCACCGAGACGCCCTCGGCGTCGATCGAGGTGCCGAAGGCGAGGCTCGTGAGGATCGCGAGCTTGTGGGCGGTGTCGAAACCCTCGACGTCGAAGGTCGGGTCGGCCTCGGCATAGCCCAGGGCCTGCGCATCCTTAAGGCAGGCCTCGAAGGTCAGGCCCTCGCGCTCCATCCGGGTGAGGATGTAGTTGCAGGTGCCGTTCATGATTCCGTAGACGCGGCTCACGGCGTTGCCGGCCAGGCCTTCGCGGATCGCCTTGATCACCGGGATGCCGCCCGCGACCGCCGCCTCGTAGGCGAGCGCGACGCCCGCGGTCTCGGCCGACTTCGCCAGCGCCGCGCCGTGGAGCGCCAGCAGCGCCTTGTTCGCGGTGACGACCGGCTTGCCGGCGGCGAGCGCGGCCTCGACCACGGCCTTGGCCGGCCCCTCCGAACCGCCGATCAGCTCGACCACGCAGTCGACCTCGGCCGAGCGCGCCATCTCCACCGGATCGTCGAACCAGTGCAGCCCGGCGACGTCGAACCCGCGGTCGCGGGTGCGGTCGCGGGAGGAGACGGCGACGACGCGGATGTCGCGGCCGGTGGCGGCGGCGAGCGCGGCGGCCCGGCGCGC
>NZ_VRUT01000070.1:0-24506 GCF_008039465.1 Methylobacterium sp. WL120
CCCCCCCCCCCCTTTTTTTTTTCAACCCTAACCCGGCAAACCCCCTGCAGCGTTGTCTCGTGGGCTCGGTTTTTTGTTTAATTTACAGCCCCCCCCCCCCTTGACCGCCATGCGCCGCGCGGTGCGCTTTGCGTAGGTGCTGTCGATGGCGGCTGCATCACCCGCCCAACCAGCCTTGGGCAGGGCGGCCAGCATCGCCGTCCAGAAGCCACGGCGGGACCAGCAATTGAAACGGTTGTAGACCGTGGTGTGCTTGCCGTAGGTGGCCGGGCAGTCACGCCAGCGGCAGCCGGAGGTGAGCACGTGCAGGATGCCGGAGATGATCTGCCGGTCGTCCTTACGCTCCGGTCCCGGCTGGTTCTTCGGCAGGAACGGCTCGATCGCCGCCCACTGCGCGTCCGACAGCCAAAACAAGTCCGCCATCGCCGCCTCCGCTCTGCAAACGACAGCCGTGAATCACAAAACCTAGCGCAGGCAATATCTTGGTTCGGTTCACACCCTAACACGGTCGCAACCAGTCCTGGGGTCGCGATTTCCCTTACCGCCCACGCCTGGTAAGGGCCAATCCGGCCTACCTCTTGGAAACGGATGGCGCTTTTGCCCGACGCGCTCACACGCCAGCAGATCACGCTCTATTACCTATGGCTTCTCGAGAGGGCGCCCGAGCCCAGCGCGATCCAGTCCTACCTCGCCGCGCGAGTCTCGCGAACGGCCTTGCTGAAGACCATCGTCGCCTCCGAGGAGTTCGCGCAGCGCCTGGAGCGCGCCAGGGATCGCGATCCCTGGGCCGTGCTCGGTCGAGCGATGATGGCGTGATCTCGCGATGGCGAGATCGCGCCCTGGATCACGGCAAACGTTCGAAACACCCCGACGTCGCACGAGCCAGCGAGGCCTGCCCCTCCGCGGCGCCGCGAGCGGAAACGGCCGGATCCCCATCACAGGGTGTGGCTTTCATGCACCGTCTAAAACGACTTTCCAGCACCGTGTAGAAATCGCTGGACGGTCGTCTGTATCGTGTTCTACATACACTTATATTCACTAGGGTTGACGCTTCGGGACGGAGCCGAACCTATTAAAACTGCGATTTCCCCAGCCATCCACAGGCCCATTTTCTGCACAACGGATCGCCCCTCGACTCCCATGTCGAAAATGGAACAAATAAAGAACATTGAACCAGCGAGGTTTCGATGTTTGCAGCAGTTCCGACGATCCGCGCCCGTTTCGAGATGGGTCTGCGGTGCCATAACTGCCACCACATGACGAAGCGTATGATCGAGTCGCCGGACCTGGAGGATGCGCCGACCTGCGTCGACGAACTTCTCGTGAGCGCGTGGCTGCAGAGGCAGAGCTTTGCGTGCGCCGAATGCGAGAACCCCATCGCGACGCTGGTCTCCGTTCAACAGTTGGAGATCCCAACATCGCACTGAGCAACCTCATATTTCGCCAAATGGCAAAAAGTGCTTGACGTAGAATTTGCCATCTGGCTAATTTGCTCCATCGCAGCTCGTAGAGCCGATGGAGCCGCCCGTGCCACCCAGACCCCGAACCGAATTCTCCCACGACATCCGCAAGGCCGCGCTGATCCGCGCCGACAAGCGCTGTGAGGCGGAGCTCCCCTGGGGCGAGCGCTGCCCCTGCGTCCTCCATCCCGGCTTTTACCGCTTCGACCACATCATCCCCGATGCGATCGGCGGCTCCGCCACCCTGGAGAACTGCCAGGTAATCTGCATCGAGTGCGACGCTGCGAAGTACCCTTCCGACCGGGCGGTAATCTACCGGACCCGCCGGATCCAGGATCGCCACGAGGGCACCCGCACCGCCCCCCGCCGTCCAATGTCCGGCGGACGCCGCTCACCCGTCCTGCGCAAGCTCGGAACCAACGAGCTGATCGACCGCGCCACCGGTGCCGTCCTCTCGCGCCCGTCCTCGATCGACGTGAGGTCGCTGTGAGCGGCCCCGCGATCCTCGTCACCCTGTCGCCGTTCCTCGGCGGCTGCGCCCTCTGGGCCGTCGGCAACGTGTTCTGGGACGGCCGCGCCCCAACCGCCGGGCAAGGAGGGCGCTGACATGGCCCACGCCACCGAGCATCCCCTCGCCGGCCGCATCGTCGTCCCTAACAGCGGGCTGGCCTGCGGTGAGAAGGTCGCCGTCGTCGGCTGGTTCGACCGGATGCCGGCTTTCGCCCCGCTCTCTGCCCGCACAGCGGACGCCGCCGGCCGCATGGTCCTGGTGATCGACCGTTGCGGCCACCGCTTGATGCCGGCGCACGACCTGCCGGCCTACGATCCTCAGCCTGCGGGGTTCGTGTCATGAGTGGCACTGTAACCCTCACCAAGGCTGCCTGGGAGCAGGCCGGCACCGAGCGCTACGGCGCCGACAAGCTCACGTGGCGGTTCCGCTGCCCGTGCTGCAAAACTGCGATCGCGGTCAGCGAGTACGCTGATGCGAAGACCGCGGAGGGCGTCGTCGCGTTCTCCTGCATCGGCCGCTATTTGCTCGCCGAGCCGCGGGACGCTTTCGCCGAAGAGGGCAAGGGTCCCTGCAACTATGCCGGCGGCGGTTTTTTCCGGCTGAACCCGATCCACGTCTCCGACGAGGACGGCAAGCTGCATCAGCTCTTCGACTTCGCTGACCGCCCGTTGGTCGTCGCGGCGGAGGCTGCCTGACATGGCCGGTCTACCCGCCACAGCTGCCGACCGCCGTATCGGCGAGCGCATTCAGTATGCGCGTCAGGCAGCGCACCTCACCCAGCGTGCCGTTGCTGCCGCCCTCGGCGTCTCACGACCCCAGATCCATCATTACGAGAAGGGCACGAACTGCATCAGCGCCAGCTCGCTGCAGATCGTTGCCGACCTCCTCGGTCGGCCCATCACGTGGTTCCTCGACCCGCGCATCGCTCCCGAAACCGGGGAGGGTGCCTGACATGGGCAACGGCGATCACCTCCTCACCCCAGCTGTCGCTGCGGCCGCCGCGGCGATCGCGAACAACCGGAACGCCCGCACGACCTGCGGCGGCGTCGCCCGCCTCGACAACATCCTCGACATCCTGCCGGAGAAGCTGTTCGCCGAGGTGGTCGAGGACGCTCGGGCAGCCATCCAGGCGGCCGCAGGTGGTGCCGCGCCGCCGGCGCCGCGAGCCCGCGGCCCGCTGAACGCCGCCGACGCCTCCGCCCTCGGGCTGGAGCTCGGCGCCGGCACCCTGCTGATCCTCACGCGCGACCGCGCAAGCAGGGCTCGCGCCGCGATCTGGGCGGCCGGCGTCTCCGCCTCGGTGCTGGACCACGATGAAGCCCAGCAGCTCTGGGCTGCCTTCGCCGGCGTCGTCCGCGCTCAGCAGCAGGTGCCGCCGGCATGATCCGGATCCCAGCCTTCCTAGCGAGCTTCGTCGCGATCGCGCCCCGTCACCCGCGCGAGCTAGTGCTCTGGGCCGCGATGCCCCGCAGCTGGGCACCGCGCGTGTTTGAAGGGCTCGGCTTCCCGCCCGGCGCAGACGCCGCCGACCGGCCGTCTCCCCCGGTGGTGCTGATCGCCGCCGGCCGCTGGCCCGAGCCGAACGAGCCCGACGAGCCTGTCATCGCCGAGGCCGCGATCGCGGTGCTCGAGCAGCTCTTCGCCCATCGCGTGGTGCCGCTGACGCCCGCGCTCGCCGACCGCGTCCGCGTCCTGCTGCAGACCCTCAGCGAGATCCCGGAATTCGCTGGCGAGGACACCCGCGCATGATCAAGCCTGCACTGCGCATCGTCGAAACCGTCCGGGGCAAGGGTGCAACCTGGTTCGCGGCCAACGCCGACGGCTGCATCACTCTGGCGGTCGGTGGCCTCGCGATGTGCGAGGTCACCCCGGTGGCGATCGGCGCCGACGGCGTCGTCCTCACCTGGCAAGCGTCCTGCCTGCGGATCTGGCGCGTGTCGATCGCCGGGCCCGGGCCGCTCGCAGCCGTGTCGGAAGCCGCCGCGAAGTGGTTCGGCGTGCCAGCGCCGGCAGCCGACTTCCTGGCCGGCTTCACCGATCGCACGCTCTTTCCGACCGTCCCGGAGTCGCCGATCGACACCGCCGCCTTGCTCGAGCGCTTCGCCGACGTGTTGGCCCTGATCCTCGACGAGCCGTTGCACACGCTGCCCGGTGCCGGGCCTGATGGCGGCTCTCCCTTGGCCTTGCGCCTCAGCCACTTCCTACCCGACATCGCCGACCGCGCCGCGGCTCTCCTCGAGGAGATGGGCCGATGAGCTGGAGCTACCGCGGGTTCGACCATCCGGAGGCGGCGCAGCGTGCGCTGCGCGCCTTCGACGCCGGGCTCGACACCGCCCGCATCGCCGAGATCCTGAACGCCGACGAGCACGAGGTCGCGCAGGTCCTGGTCGAGGAGCGCGACGCGCGCCGCCGGCGGGCCCGCGCCCGCCTGAAGCGCTTCGAGGCGCTGCTCGCGGCCTGGACCACCAACGACGTCGACCGCGCCGCCGTCGCCCAGCGCTTCGGCTACCGCGACCGCGGCTCCGCCAGCCGCTGCCTCTACGGCTACCGCCGGCGCGCCGCCCGAACCACCCCGATCCGTCAGGAGGCCTCCAGGTGAATGCAGCCGTCCAGATCCGCGTCACCGACCTAAAACCGCAGGAGTCCTGATCGTGCCGTCACCCTCTCTCATCGCTGCCGCCAGGCATGCCCCCGACGCCCGCGCCCAGATTGCCCGGATGGCGCAGGTGATGCGCTACCAGATGGAGGGCGTCGAGGAATGCTGCACCTTCGTCCACCTGGTGCAGGCCGGGTTCACCGAAGCCGAGATCCACGCCTACCGGGACGACGCGCGGGCCTACATCCGCGGGAAGCCGTCGGCTAACCGGTGGACCGCGCCCGATCGGGTGAAGGGCAGCCTCCTCGCGATCAAGGCTCGCGAGATCCGGCGGCGCGTGAACGGTAGCCAGTGGGCGCCGCCCGTGGTCGCAGTGATCGAGGCCGCCCATGGCTGAGAACTGCGTTCCCTGCCCGAACCGAGCCGCGGACCCGCTAGCGGCAGAACTTCGCGCCGATGCTCTCATCGGTGCGCCAAGCCACCTTGCAGACGCGAGTGGCGCTCAGACAGGAGGCGTTGAGCACGAAGGTGGCCGGAACCGCCTCGGCCTGCGGAAGTGTGAGGCGAACCCCGAAGTCGGAGATGTCGTAGATCAGGCAAGCGAGCGAGGTGTGTTCATCGACTGCTATCGATCCAACGCCATCGGTCCGCTGTCGTTCAACTGTTCGGCGCTCAACCACAGCTCTGGCTCCTGCGAAGTTAATCGATCAGCACTGTTGCACACGTCCGTGAAAGACGTTCGCGCAAAATGCATCGAATTCGACACAACGATCGATAGGCCGTTGAGCCACTTCTCCAATGAAGCGACCTGCAATCGCTCCTCCGAGGACACCCGCCGATGAGCGTCCACAACATGCCGACGACCAGCGACGTGTCTTCCTCCGAGGGCGTAGCCGCCGACGAGCTGCGCGCCTTCATCGAACGCATTGAGCGCTTGGAGGAGGAGAAGGCCGGCATCGCCAGCGACATCAAGGAGGTCATGGCCGAGCTGAAGGGCCGCGGCTTCGACACGAAGGCCGTCAACGCCATCCTGCGCATGCGCAAGAAGGACCACAGCGAGCGCCAGGAGGAGGAGGCGATCCTCGAGCTCTACATGCAAGCGCTGGGGATGGTGTGAGCATGGACGCGATCGCAACCTCCGGCCCGACCCGGAGCATCGAGGCGATCGCGACGTCGAGCGGCGTCGAGCTCGTCGTGAAGGTCCCGTCGCGCGGCATCGCGCTGGCGCTGCCAACCAGCCGCGACGGAGCCCGCGAATTCGCCCGCGGGGTGCTCGCCGCCGCCGGCGACGCCACCGAGCGCACGTTCCCCCAACCGCAGATCCCGGAGGTCGCCCATGGCTGATCGCCCCATCATCTTCTCGGCGCCCATGGTTCGGGCGCTGCTGGCCGGCTGCAAGACGCAAACGCGGCGGCTGCTGAAGTTGCCGAAGTGGGCGAGCACCGACCCGGACCACATCAAGTTCGGCGGGTCAGGCGCGCCAGAGGTTATCTGCCAGGGTACCGGTTGTCTTGCGGCTCTGCCGTTGCCCTACGGAGTCGGCGATCGGCTGTGGGTCCGCGAGGGATGGCGCGCGGCACGAAGCCTTGATCGCACCCCGCCCCGAGACATCTGCCGCGACGCCGATGTCGAGCACGCAGCAACTGCGCGTAGCTATGCGGAGATCGGGCTAAAGGGCCGACTACGCCCCTCCATCCACATGACCCGCTGGGCGAGCTGCCTGACGCTCGTCGTCACCGAGGTTCGCGTGGAGCGGCTGAACGACATCAGTGAGGCAGACGCGGTCACGGAGGGCATGCCGGATTTTGGCGCGCTCTGTGAAGCGCTGGACCCCGGCAAGCTCAATGCAGTCCGGGAGACCGCCGCACAGACCGCCTCGCGGCTGAGGTGGCCGCAGCGCTGGTTTGAAGGTCTCTGGAACGAGATCCACGGCGACGGCGCCTGGGCCGCCAACCCCTGGGTCGTCGCGGTCACCTTCACGGTCCACCACGCCAACATCGACGCGCTCGACATCGCAGCGAGGGCCGCCTGATGCCACGAAGCCTCCGGATCCCAGCGCCTAACGAGGTCACCGACGAGACCATGATGCCCCTGAGCATCGCGGCGGAGGTCGCCATGGCGCACGGCATCGTCTCGTCCGTGTCCGCGAAATCCTTGCGGCGCGAGGCCGAGCGTGATCGGTTGGTCACCTACGAACTGTTCGGGCGGATTCACACCACGCTCGGCGACATTAAGCGGATGGCTCGGAAATGCCTCGTCCAGCCAAGGGAGCGCGCCTCTACTACTCGCGCAAGGACGACCGGTGGCTCATCCGCGACAGCGGACAGCCAGACGTCGGCACTGGCTGCGCTTATGGAGAGCACGCGCAAGCTGAGCAAAAGCTCCAAGAGCACCTCGCGCGGAAATACCGGCCCGACTTCGGCAAGGGTGATCCCGCTCGCGTCTCGGTCCTCGACGTCCTGAAGGTCTACACGGACGAGCACGCGCCCCACACGGCGCGGCCGGACGTGGTCAAATCAGCCAACCCGAACCTCGGGCAGTTCTTCGCCGGGAAGATGGTGGCCGACCTCACGCCGAACGTGTGCCGCGCCTATGCGACCTGGCGCACGGCCCAGCCGCAGGCGCGCTACAAGGTCGGGCCCGGCTACCGGTTCGAGACGGTCGACCAGGTGCCCCGGGTCGGCTCGCAGACGGCGCTGCGCGAGCTCGGCGTGCTCTCGGCCGCGATCGGCTACGCCCACGCCGAGCACCGGCTTCTCTATCCCGTCGTCATCGCCATGCCGGACAAGAAGCCGAGCCGCGAGCGATGGCTGTCGCGATCGGAGGCGGCACGCCTGATCCTGGCGGCCCTCGGCTTCCGCAACGTCGCGAACGACCCGTCCGGGACACCGGTCTGGCGCCGGCCGCGTGTGATCGGCCCCGACGGGAAGCTGCGCGCCGAGTTCGACAAGAGCCGGCACGTCGCCCGCTTCATCCTGACCGGCCTCTACACCGGCACCCGGCACGAGGCGATCCTGCGGCTGAAGTGGCTCCCCACGACCGCGGGCGGCTACGTCGACCTGCGCGGCGGCATCCTATACCGGCGCGGGCAAGGGGAGGGCGAGAGCTCGAAGCGGCGCACGCCGGTGCCGCTCTCGAACCGACTGCAGGCGCACATGCGCCGCTGGAAGGGGCAGAGCGTCTCGCACGTCATCGAGTTCGAGGGGATGCCGCTCGAGCGCTTGCGCCGGGCCTGGAACACGGCGCGCCTGGCCGCTGGCCTCGGCGAGGAAGTGACGCCGCACATTTTAAGGCACAGCTTCGCCACGTGGGCTGTCCGCGAGGGCGTCTCGTTCGGGATGGTGGCGCTCGCCCTCGGGACCACCGAGCGCATCGTGCGCGACGTCTACGGCCACCATGCGCCGGAGCACATGCGCGGCGTCGTCGAGGCCGTCTCTGCTGGGAGGCGGTGAACGTCCGGGGAACATCCCCCCAGAAACTCCCCAGAAACTCCCCAGGAACGAGGGCTCGGAATGTCCCTCCATGGCCGGAAACGGCGATCTGCCAACGGAGCGGCGCTCTGCGGGTGATGAGGCCCATTCCTTTACACGGAGAGGGTCGGCGGTTCGAGCCCGTCACCGCCCACCATCGGGATTGATGATCCCGAACTCTCGGTCATCAAAGCGACACCCCGAGACGGGGAATTCCCAAATCGGAAGCCAACTCGCGGCCGCTCAGCTCTCCAGCTCGCTGTCCCAGTACAGGTAGTCGAGCCAGGTGTGGTGGTAGTCGCGGTGGTCGAATTCGGGTTGGCGGTGGTGCAGCTCGTAGCGGGTCGGGCGGCGCGGCTCGGTGAGCAGCGGCATCTCCGCCTCGTAGGGTGTGCGGTTGGCCTTGCGCAGGTTGCACGGGCTGCAGGCCGCGACGACGTTCTCCCAGGTGGAGAGCCCGCCGCGGGAGCGCGGGTTGACGTGGTCGAAGGTCAGGCCGCCCGAAGGCAGGCGCAGGCCGCAATATTGGCAGGAGAAGCTGTCGCGCAGGTAGATGTTGTAGCGGGTGAAGGCCGGGCTGCGGGCCAGCGTCACGTAGTTCTTCAGGGCCACCACGCTCGGCACCCGAAGCGCCCGGCTCGGGCTGCGCGCCTCGACGTCGTAGCTCGCGACCAGGGTCACGCGGTCGAGGAACAGGGCGGTGAAGGCATCCTTCCAGCTCCACAACGAAAGCGGGTTGTAGGAGAGCGGCCGGTAATCCGCGTTGAGGACGAGGGTCTGGAGATCCATCATCGGCGCGACTCTTCGAACGAAAGCCATACGGGACAACGCGCGAGTTCGGGTTTGCGCGCCGTCCCGAGGACAAGGTCGAGGGGGTGATTGGGGAGATCGTGTGCCGCTGCGTCGAAGGCGGGGCCCAGCGGGCGGCGCCGTCTCGGCCGGGCGCATGGGAAACGCGTGGCTCGCCGGGCGCGATCGGCGACCGACTGGGGCGGATACATCCGGCTCGCGGCGGGGCCCGGATGCCAACCCGGTCGATCCCAGCCCTTCGCGAAATGACGAAAAGCCCTCTCCATAGGGGCTTAGTCTAATAGCAGCGTGACAGCCTTGTGAAGCTCCGCCCTGTCGCGGCCCGCGCCGCACCCACAGCCCGCGTGGATCGACGGCTTTCGGAGCCGTCCGCTGCGTCGATGGGGCGCTTCAGCCCCAGCGCACGAACATCGCGACGAAGACGGCGACCATGCTCGCCAGCAGCAGCGGATAGCCCTCGACGAGGGCGAACAGGAACAGCGAGATCGCGCCGGTGGCGATGGCCAGCATGACGGCGACGGCAGTCGGGTTCATGGCAACAGGGCTCGCACTTCGGGGTCCCGACTCCGTTTCCGGCCGACCCCGTACCACGATCGACGGGGCGACGCGGCACCCGTTCGATGCCGCGTCGCACACCCGTTCGATCAGTCGCCGACGACCTTGCCGTCCGGGCCGACCTTCACGGTCTGCTCGCGCTCGACCTCCGCCTCGTAGGCCTTGCCGCCGCCGGCCTTGCGCTCGGCGATGGCGTCCTTCAGCGAGGTGGTGGCGTTCTGGAAGTCGGCGGGCTTGAGCCGTGTGAAGTACCGCTCGATCGGCTGGTTCTCGGTCTTGTAGAGCGCGCCGGTCTCGGCATCGATATCGTACTCGACGAGCTTGCCGTCCGGGTAGACGACCTTGATGATGTAATGGGTCGGGTTCTTGCCGTCCGCCTTCTCGAAGTCCGCGTTGATCGCGTGGCTTTTCTCGCCTTGGGCCTCGGCCGTAGTCAGCGCCTGGGCGAGGCCGCCCTTGCTGGTCTTGGCGATCTGGAACTCCTTCATGTCGGACTGGGCCTTCGCGGCGGGCGCTTGGGCCAAGGCTGCCGTCAGGCCGAGCGGGGTTGCGAGGAGGCCGGCGGCGATCAGGCCGGCGGACAGCGTGAGACGGTTCGACATGGTGTTGGCTTTCTTCCCGGTTCAGTCGGTGGCCCGGACGACAGGCCGATCGCCGCCTTGGTTGCCTTTAACTGGAAAGACCGCACGCGGGGGCCGTGCCGCGGGCCTATCCCCCTTCGAAGCGGTCGCTCAGCGCCGTCCGGCGCGATCGAGAAGGATCGCGACGAAGTTGGCCGTCGCGATGCTGCGCTCGCCGTCGTTGACGACGGTGGCGTCGGCCTCCGCCGGCACCGCGCGTGCCAGCCGCGCGCCGAGATCGCCGTCCTCGGGGCGGTCGCGGGCGGCGAGCCGTGCGGCCAGGGTCTCGGGGGCTGCCGTGATCGCGACGACGTGGACGCCGGGGAGCATGCGGCGCGCCGCCTCGATCACCCGGCGCGAGATGTTGCACACCACAATGCGCCCGCGCGCGGCTTCTTCCAGCGCATCGGGCCGGATCGAGTAGCCGAGGCCGTGGGCGCGCCAATGCAGGGGGAACGCGCCGGCCGCGGCGGCACGCGAAAAATCTGCTTCGGCGATCTCGGCGTTGTCCTCGTGGGCGGAGGGCGGCCCGGTCACGAGGCGGCGCGGGAACACGAAGCGCGGGTCGCCGGCCAGCCGCGCGCGGCGGCGGCGATCACCGTATCCTTGCCGGCCCCGCTCGGGCCGACCACGAGGACGAAGCCGCCGATCGGACACTCTGCCATCACATAACCCGTGTGCCGGCGCGCCAGACCTCGCGGACGACGGGCACCCCTTGCGCCATCCGCATGCGGACGAGGTCGGCGCGCAGGCCCGGCGCGATCCGGCCGCGGTCGTCGAGGCCGGTGGCGCGGGCCGGGTTGGCCGTCACCGTGGCGATGGCGGCGGCTAGGTCGATGCCGGGCACGCGCCCGGGCAGCTGGAACGCCGCCATCAGCAGGCTCGCCGGCACGTAGTCGGAGGACAGGATGCCGAGTAGGCCGGCCTCGGCCAGTTCCTGCGCCGCCACGTTGCCGGAATGGGAGCCGCCGCGGATCAGGTTGGGCGCCCCCATCATCACAGTGATGCCGGCCGCCGTGCGAGGCCTCGGCCGCCGCGCGGGTGGTCGGGAACTCGGCGAGCGCCACCGACTCGGCCTTCGACATCGCCACGTCGGGGAGCGTCGTGTCGTCGTGGCTCGCCAGCGGAATGCCGTGCGCGCGCGCCAGCGCCACGACGATCGGGCGGTTCCACGCGTTCAGGGCTGCGCCGCCGCGGATCTTGCCCGCGGTGCCGGCCCGGATCGCCTCGATCGGCCGGCCGCCGCGTCCGGCATACTGGTCGTACTTCGCCATGTCGCGGAACTGCCGCTGGCCCGGCGTGTGGTCCATCAGCGAGATCAGGCCGACGGGGTGGCGGGCGCCGAAATCGCGCACGGTGTCGATCACGTCGGCGGAAGGGATCTCGCAGCGTAGGGGCGTCAGGTGCTCGGCCCGGAACAGGCCGGCGGCGCGGGCGTCGGCGATGGCCTGCGCCAGGGTGTCGAACTCGGAGCCGAGGCCGCCGCCGTCCGGGTCGGTGCCGGCGCGCAGCGAATCGAACACGGTGGTGATGCCGGACGCCGCGATCTGCGCATCGTAGGCGAGCACGGCGCCCAGCTGGTGCCAGCGCACGCGGGGGCGCGGCGCGTAGTGGCTTTCCAGGTGATCGGTGTGCAACTCGACCAGGCCGGGGACAAGGTGGTCGCCGGAGAGATCGACGCCGCGCCCGGGTGCCCGGCCCTCGCCGAACTCGGCGATGCGTCCGCCGGCCATCGCGAGCCAGCCGGCGACCACCCGATCGGGCAGGACAAGATGCGCGTTTTCGAGGATTTCGACTCGGTCCGCCATCGCTCCGCCGTCTCCGCTGATATCGCGCCTGTTTATTTCACCGCCGCGCGATAACCCGCTACGTCCACGATCCGCGTCGCCGCCGCCTTGTGCATGTGTCCGGGAACAGCACTTGGTAGAACAGGACCTAGCCCTCCGCGAGCGGCGTCCCCTGATCGTCGGGGGATAGCCCTTGTCGAGCGTTCGCTCGAACATGGCATAGACGTCGGTCTTCGCGTCCCGGGAACGAATCCCGTCGCCCGGCGGCATTGCCTGCGGCGCCCCGCGTTCGCTACGGACCCTCGGCGCGGGCTGCGAGCGCCTGAGACAGGAGACCGGACGGATGACGGCACCCTCGGCCCGCCACGTGGTGATCATCGGTGCCGGCGCGGTCGGGAGCGTGAGCGCGCTCGAATGCCTGCGCGCCGGCCACCGGGTCACGGTGGTCGATCCGGGCGAGCCCGGCGGGGAGCAGGCGTCGAGCTACGGCAACGCCGGCTGGCTCTCGTCGCACTCGGTGATCCCGCCGGCGGAGCCTGGCATCTGGAAGCGCGTCCCGTCCTACCTCGCCGACCCGCTCGGGCCGCTGGCGATCCGCTGGCGCTACCTGCCGCGGGTGCTGCCCTGGCTGGTGCGCTACATCTGGGCGGCGCGGAGCGGCCGCCAGATCGCGGACACGGCGCGGGCGTTGCGCACTCTGCTCGTGGACGCGCCGCGCCTCCATGCCGGCCTCGCCGAGGAGGCCGGCCTCGGCCACCTGATCGAGCGGCGCGGCCTGCTCCACGTCTACCCCGACCGCGCCGCCTTTGCGGCCGACGCGGCCGCCTGGGCGATCCGCCATGCGGTCGGCGTGCGGTGGCTCGAGCTTTCGGCCGACGAGCTGCGCCAGCGCGAGCCGACCCTGCACCGCCGCTACACCTTCGGGGTCATGGTCGAGGAGGCGGGCCATTGCCGCGATCCGGGCAGCTACGTCGCGGGGCTTGCCGACCTCGCGCGTGCCCGCGGCGCCACCCACGTCCGCACCCGCGCCACCGGGTTCCGCCTCGACGAGGGCCGGCTCGTGGCCGTTGAGACCGAAGCCGGCGCGATCCCGTGCGACCGGGCGGTGGTCGCCGCTGGCGCCCGGTCGGGCGCGCTAACCGCATCCCTCGGCGACCGGCTGCCGCTGGAGAGCGAGCGCGGCTACCACGTGATGATCGCCGACGCCGAGGCCGGGCCGCGCACCCCGGTGATGGCCTCGGACGCCAAGATGGTGGTCAACGCCATGGCGGGCGGCCTACGCGCGGCGGGGCAGGTCGAGTTCTCCGGGCTCGACGCGGCACCGAACTGGAAGCGCGCCGAGATCCTGCGCGACCACCTGACCAGCATGTTCCCGGACCTGCCCGAGACCGTGCCGGCCGAGCGCATCCGGATGTGGCTCGGCCATCGCCCGAGCATGCCGGACGGGCGGCCCTGTATCGGCCGCGCCCGGCGGACCGCAGACGTGGTCTACGCCTTCGGCCACGGGCATGTCGGCCTCGTCGGCTCGGCACGCACCGGGCGCCTCGTCGCGCAGCTCGTCGGCGGAGAGGCCCCGGAGATCCCGCTGGCGCCGTTCGATCCCCGGCGCTTCCTGTAAGGCGGCGGTACACCGCACACGCGTTTCCCTCCCGCGCAGAGGGGGCAGGGAAGAACGTACCGGGCCCGCTCCGCACCTTCCTGCCGATCAGCGGGAGCCGACGTTCGACGGCATCGCGAAGCGGTTCGCCGGGAGCCGCAATCCGTAGCTGTGCATCAGATCCTCGACGATGAGCATGCGTCCCGCCCGCCGCAAGCGACGCGCCGGGAGACCTGCCTCACGCGTCCGTAGGCGCGTGGCCGTGTCTCGGCGCCCGCCTAGGGTTCGAACGGAAACCGCCGCACGATGCGGAACGGCGCCGCGCCGTCCTGGCGCAGCAGCGTGATCGCATCGATCGTCAGGGAGAGCGGCGGGCAGCTTGCCGCCAAGCGGGCGCGCCAGGCCTCGCGGGCGTCGTCCGCGAGGCGGCCGGTCAGGGTCATGTGGAAACGGAACGCCTCGAAGACGTGCGGATAGCCCCAGCGATCGAAGAGCACACGGCGGCGCGGGTCGAGGTCCTCGGGGCGGCGCCACGCCCGCTCGGTCGGGGTCAGAGGCGCCCGGAACGGGTCGAGGGCGGCGACGCATTCGGCTGCGAATAGGCCAAGTTCCGGCGGCGGCGCGGTGGGCACCAGGGCGACGAAGTCCCCCAGCAGGACGACCGCGAGCGGCCCGATCGGCAGGAGAGAACGGGCCTGCACCAGGTCGGTGCAGGCCGCGACCAGGTCGTCCTCGCTTCGGCCGGGGGCGAGGCGCATCGGGGCCTTCAGCGTCGCGTGGAAGCCGTAGACCCGCGGCGCCGCGGTGACGGCGGCGAGCGCTGCGCGGTCGGCCGGATCCCAGTCCGGCGGGGGCGTGTCGCCCAGGATCGCGTCGCCGAAGGCGGCCAGCGCTGAGCCGGGTTCGGGCGTCGTAGAGCGCGTAGCGGGTCGGGGCGTCCACGGGGCCACTCGCTGCGGGCGTGACCGGGATCGCGGCCCGCCGCGGATAAAACCCGGCCGCCGCTTCGGCAAGGCGTGGCTGCTCAGCCCCGCGGGATCGGGCGGTTGCGGCAGGCGGCGCGATATTGCTGCCGGCGCAGGCCGCGCAGGTTCCGGCGGTCGGCTTCCTGGGTGCAGGCGATCTTGCGGTCCGCCTTGTTCAGGCTCTTCGTGCCGCTCGACGGCACGTCCGTCGGCGCAGGCGCGGTGTAGGATTGGGCGAGACCTGCCGTCGTCAGCAGTGCGAGAACCAAGCTGCTTGCCAAGACTGTACGCATGCGACGAACTCCTGATTGCCGATCGCGCCGGCGGGGCAATAACCGGGCCAAGCTTGGCCGGGGGGCGATGCCGATCGTTCAGGGGGCGCCCGCGGCCAGCGCGGCGACGACGCGGCCCGAATCCGAGACCCATCCGAAGATGCCGCCCTGCGCCACGATCATCGCGAGGCCCGCCGCGTGGAAGGCCGGAATATACGAGCCGCAGGCATCCGACACCACAAGGCAGCGGTAACCGCGGTCGTTGGCCTCGCGCACCGTGGTGTGGACGCAGACCTCGGTGGTGACGCCGCAGACGATCAGCGTGGCGATGGCGCGCGCAGTCAGGATCTCCGCGAGGTCGGTGGCGTAGAACGCGCCCTTGCCCGGCTTGTCGACCACGGCCTCGCCCGGCAGGGGCGCGAGGGCGGCGACGATGTCGTGTCCGGGTTCGCCACGGATCAGGATGCGGCCCATCGGCCCGGGCGCGCCGATGCGGGCCGAGGGCGCGCCGCGCTCGATCTTGGCAGCTGGCGCGTCCGACAGGTCGGGACGGTGCCCCTCGCGGGTGTGGACCACGAGGAGTCCGGCCTGCCGTGCCGCCGCGAGCAGCGCCTGTGCCGGCGGCACGGCGACGGCCAGCAGCGAGACGTCGTTGCCGAGGCTTTCGCCGAACCCGCCGGGCTCCAGGAAGTCGCGCTGCATGTCGATGATGACCAGCGCCGTCGTCGCAAGGTCGATTGCCAGCGGTGCCGGCTCGGCGTCCACGGTCACCATGGCGAAGGGTCTCCCGTCGTGCGGCCGACTCGGCGGTGCGCGACTCCGACGATGTCGTCCGACGGCGCGAAACGCATCCACAAAGACTGTCCGGCGCTGCTTCAATAGTGTGCGGGGGCTGCCGCCGCGATGGGCGACGACCCGGAACGTGGCGGGCGCGGTCCCGTCGGGGCCGCGGTCGCGGCCGTCCCGCCTTGGCTCCCGGCCAAGTCGTCACGACACCCGCGAGAGCGGGCGCCACGGGTAGGCCGGCGAATCTGTTGCCGAATTATGACTCGGCCCGCGCGTCTGCCCCGGTTGGCACGCGCTGGCATACCGGTTGCTGCCTGCTCGACGGATTTTCGGCACGGAGACGGCAGCCATGATTGCTCGAACCCTCGTTGCAGCGGCCCTGTCGCTCGGATTTGTCCAGGCCGGCGCGGCGGCCGATCTCGACGCGAAGAAGGCCCCGGTGGAGGCACCCGCCAAGGAGGCGCCGTTCTTCCTCTTCGCCGACACGCAGTTCAGCTATCGCTACCAGTTCCCGACCGTGTCGCCGGGCGTGCAGATTCAGAAGGCCGACGGGAGCTTCCGCAGCCGCGAGGCGCCCAAGCAAATCTACAACATCTCGCATGCCGACGCCTGGGCCTACGGCACGAACTTCTTCTCGCTCGATATCCTGAAGTCGGGCTCGCAGTTCCCGGCCGGCACCACGAACCCGCCCGGCAGCGTCGGCGCGCCGTTCTTCGCCGACTACGGCAACACCGAAGCCTACGGCCTGTATCGCGGCACGCTGAGCCTCAACGCGATCACGAACTCCAAGGCGTTCACGCTGCCCGGCATCGTGAAGGACGTGTCCCTCGCCTTCGGGTTCGACGCCAACTCGCAGAACGACGCGTTCGGCTCGAAGAAGCGCGACGTGGTCGGCGGCCTCAACTTCTCGTTCGACGTGCCGGCCGGCTTCCTCAACCTGTCGGTCCATGCCTACAAGGAGTGGAACCGCAACGGCTTCAACCTGCAGCCCGACCGCGACCAGAGCTTCGACGTCGTGCCGGAATTCGAGCTGGTCTACAATTTCCCCCTCGGCTTCACCAACCTGCCGTTGAGCCTCACCGGCTTCAACAACATCGTTCTGCCCAAGGGCCGCGGCGTTCAGAACACCGCCGACTTCGCCTTCAACCCGAAGCGCGGCCTCGAATTCCTCTCGCGCACCAACCTGGTGCTCGACGTTGGCAAGCTCATCTACGACCAGCCCAACAAGGTCGATGCCTTCATCGGCTTCCAGTACTGGCTGAACAAGTTCGGCAACGTCGAGACGGCGACGTTCAAGGGTACGGAAGAGAAGAGCTTCCTCGCCGGCGTCGCGTTCCACATCTTCTGATCGCGGGTGGATCGTCGGTCGAGCGACCGCAACGGAATGGGAGACGGCATGACGGGATCCGACGCGAAGCTCCGGCGCCTGTGGGTCCGCGATCCGCTGGCGATCCTCGCGGAGGGGGCGGCCGGGGGCGTCGTGGTCGAGGGCACCCGCGTCGTCGAGTGCGTGGCGGCCGGCGCCAAGCCGGCCGCGCCGGTGGACGAGACTTTCGACGCGGCGCGGCATGTGGTGATCCCGGGGTTGATCAACACCCACCACCATTTCTTCCAGACGCTGACGCGGGCCCACCCGCTGGCGATCAACAAGCCGCTGTTTCCGTGGCTGAAGGCGCTCTACACGGTCTGGGACAAGATCACCCCCGACGCGTTCCGCCTCGCCACGCGGCTCGCCTACACCGAGCTCCTGCTCTCCGGCTGCACCACGGCGGGGGACCACCACTACCTCTACCCGAAGGGCCTGGAGGATTCCGTCGACGTGCAGGTCGACGAGGCGCAGGCCCTGGGCATCCGCGCCTTCGTCACCCGCGGCTCGATGAGCCTGTCGGTGAAGGACGGCGGCCTGCCGCCCGAGTGCCTGACGCAGGACGACGACACCATCCTCGCCGACAGCGAGCGGGTGCTGAACCTATTCCACGACCCCAAGCCCGGCGCGATGGTGCGGATCGGGCTGGCGCCGTGCTCGCCCTTCAACGTCACCAAGCGGCTGATGCGCGAGAGCGCGGGCCTCGCCGACCGCTACGATTGCCAGCTCCACACCCATCTCGGCGAGACGCTGGACGAGGACGCCTACTGCCTCGAGATGTTCGGCCAGCGCCCGGTCGACTACCTCGAGGAGGTCGGCTGGATGAGCCCGCGGGCCTGGCTCGCGCACGGCATCCACTTCAACGACGACGAGGTCCGGCGTCTCGGCAAGGCCGGCGTCGGCGTGTGCCACTGCCCGACCTCGAACATGACCCTGGCGTCCGGCCAGTGCCGCACCTGCGAGCTGGAGGCGGCGGGCTCGCCGGTGGGGCTCGGCGTCGACGGCTCGGCCTCGAACGACAGCTCCAACCTGATGGAGGGCGTGCGCCACGCCCTGATGATCAACCGCCTCACCTATGGCGCCGAGCGGGTGACGCATCTCGACGCCCTGCGCTGGGCCACCGAGGGCTCGTCCCGCTGCCTCGGGCGCGACGACATCGGCCGGATCGCGCCGGGCCGCGAGGCGGACCTGGCGCTGTTCACCCTGGACGAGCTGCGCTTCTCCGGCGCGCACGATCCCCTGGCCGCGCTGGTCCTCTGCGGGGCGCACCGCGCCGACCGGGTGATGGTCGCGGGCGCGTGGCGGGTGGTCGACGGGCACCCCGTCGGCATGGACACGAGGAAGCTCCGCGAGGAACACGGCCGGCTCGCCCTCAGCCTCCTCGGCGACGCCTGATGGCGGGCGTGCCGTCGAACGCCACCGGGACCGGCGTCGGCATCGGTACGAGCACCGACACCGGCACGACCACCAGCATCGGCACAAGCACAAGCATAAACAGCGGCACAAGCACCAACACCGGCACAACCACCAGCACCAACACAGGCATCGGCACCGCGCCGCTTTACGGGGCCTACGGCGTCGTCAAGCGCTTCGGCGACTTCACCGCCAACGACGGCGTCGACCTCGAGATCCGGGCCGGCGAGATCCACGCGCTGCTCGGCGAGAACGGCGCCGGCAAGTCGACCCTGATGAAGATCCTCTACGGGCTGCTGGAGCCGACCGAGGGCGTCGTCACCCACCGGGGCGACATCGTGCGGCTGGCGAGCCCCGAGGCGGCCCGCGCCATCGGGATCGGCATGGTGTTCCAGCACTTCTCGCTGTGCGAGAACCTGACGGTGGCCGAGAACATCGCGCTGGTGATGCCCAAGGGCCTGTCGGGCAAGGCGCTGGCCGAGCGGATTGCGGCGCTCGGCGCCACCTACGGGTTGCATCTCGATCCCGGCCGGCCGGTCTGGTCGCTCTCGGCCGGCGAGCGCCAGCGCATCGAGATCGTGCGCTGCCTGCTGCAGGACCCGCGCCTCGTCATCCTCGACGAGCCGACCTCGGTGCTGACGCCGGGCGAGGCCGAGCTGCTGTTCTCCGTGCTGGAGCGGCTGCGCGACGAGGGCCGGGCGCTGCTCTACATCTCGCACCGCCTCGACGAGGTGCGCCGGCTCTGCGCCCGCGCCACCATCCTGCGCCACGGGAAGGTCGTCGGCGCCTGCGACCCGCAAGGCGAGAGCGCCCGCTCGCTCGCCGCCCTGATGGTCGGGGCGCAGGTCGGCGCGGTCACCGGCCGCGCCGGCACGGCGCCGGGCCCCGAGCGCCTCGTCCTCGACGGGTTGTCCCTGCCGGCGCCGGGCCTGCACGGGACGGCGTTGCGCGACATCCGCCTGTCGGTCCGCGGCGGCGAGATCCTGGGCGTCGCCGGCATCGCCGGCAACGGGCAGGCGGAGTTCTTCGCCGCCCTCTCCGGGGAGACGACCGCCGCACGACCCGAAACCGTGGTCGTCGACGGCGCCGCCGTCGGGCGGCTCGGCATCAACGCCAGGCGGCGCCGCGGCGCGGCCTTCGTGCCGGAAGAACGCAACGGCCACGCGGCGGCGCCCGAGATGAGCCTGTCGGAGAACGCGGTGCTGTCGCGCCACGCCACCGCGCCGCTCGCGCGCCTCGGCCTGCTCCGGCGCGGGGCGGCGCGCGCGCTGGCGGCCTCGGTGATCGCCGCCTTCGACGTGCGCAAGGCTGGCCCCGACCCCGCCGCCGGGACGCTCTCGGGCGGCAACCTGCAGAAGTTCGTCGTCGGGCGGGAGATCCAGGCGGAGCCCGGCGTGCTGGTGGTCAACCAGCCGACCTGGGGCGTCGACGCCTCGGCCGCCGCCCGCATCCGCCAGGCGCTGATCGACCTCGCCGCCCGCGGCGCCGCGCTCCTGGTGATCAGCCAGGACCTCGACGAGCTGTTCGAGATCGCGAGCCGGGTCGCGGTGCTGCATGCCGGAACGCTCTCGGCCCCGGTGCCCGTCGGCGAGACCACCCGCGAGGCGGTGGGGCTGCTGATGGGCGGATCGGAGGCCGCGCATGTCTAGCGCCGCATCCGTTCGCTCATCCGCGGTCGCCGCGAAGTCGTTCGACGCGCGACGCGGCCCCCACTCCCGTTCGGGAGAGGGTCGGGGTGAGGGGTTCAGGTCTTTCCGGATGGGTCGCACCCCTCACCCTGGCCCTCTCTCGGACGGGCGAGGGGACCCGCGCATCCCCTCGCCCCGCCTGCGGGGAGAGGGCCGCGACGCCCTCGTCGTCGCGGCGAGGCGGCAGCCGACGGTGAGGGGGCTTCGACGGAGAAGCCTCAACCGGCACCACCCCCTCACCGCCGCTTCGGCTTCGCCTGCGCTTCCCGGCTGCACGACAAGGTGCAGCCGGGCCTCTCCCCGCCCGCGGGGAGAGGGGGGTCGCACTGCCCACTCCGAATTCCTGCAAGAATCCTCGGACGCCTGGCTCGTCGATGCGAGCCGGCCGCCGCGCATCCCCTCGCCCCGCCTGCGGGGAGAGGGCCGCGACGACCTCGTCGTCGTCGCGGCGAGGCGGCAGCCGACGGTGAGGGGGCTTCGACGGGTGAGCCTCAACCGGCACCGTCCCCTCACCGCCGCTTCGGCTTCGCCTGCGCTTCCCGGCCGCACGACGCGGTGCAGCCGGGCCTCTCCCCGCGTGCGGGGCGAGGGGGGTCGCACCGTGCACTCCGAATCCCTGGCGGCGATGTCTGGACCCAGCCTCTTTCCGGTCACCCCGAGCCTGCCATGCGCCTCGATCTGAGCCCGCGCGCCCGGCGCTCGGCCGTGCTGTCGGCGCTGTCGCCGGTGATCGCCTTCGCGGGGGCCGTGCTCGTCGGCGGGGTCGCGGTGGCGCTGCTCGGCGTCGCGCCGGGCGCCGCGTTCATGACCTATTTCGTCACTCCCTTAAGCGAGGTCTGGTCGCTGCAGGAGGTGGCGCTGAAGGCCGCCCCGCTGGCGCTCATCGCCACCGGGCTCGCCTTCTGCTTCCGGGCGAACCTATGGAACATCGGCGCCGAGGGCCAGTTCGTGGTCGGCGGCCTGGCCGGGGGCTGGATCGGCGTCGCGACGCAAGGGGCGGAGGGGTTCACCCTTTGGATCCTGCCGGCGATGCTGGCGGCGGGCACGCTCGCGGGCCTCGCCTACGCGATGATCCCGGCGATCCTGAAGGTCCGGCTCGGCGTCTCGGAGATCCTGACCAGCCTGATGCTGGTCTACGTCGCCGAATTGCTGCTCGACTACATGGCCCGCGGCCCCTTGCGCGATCCGGCCGGCTTCAACTTTCCGCAGAGCGTGCCGTTCGATCCGGCGGCGCGGTTGCCCTACCTGATGGAGGGCGACACGCTGCATGCCGGGGTGCTGGTCGCGCTGCTGGCCGTGGTCGTCGCGACTGTGGTGCTCGCCCGCACCCTGTTCGGCTTCGAGGTCCGCGTCGTCGGCGCGGCGCCGCGGGCCGCGCGGTTCGCCGGCTTCAGCGATGCGCGGCTGACGCTCGCCGCCTTCGCGATCTCCGGCGCGGCGGCGGGGCTCGCCGGCATCGTCGAGGTCGCGGGCCGGATCGGCCAGCTCCAGCCGACGATCTCGCCGGGCTACGGCTTCACCGCGATCATCGTCGCGTTCCTCGGGCGGCTGTCGCCGCCGGGCATCCTGGTCGCCGCCGGGGTGATCGCGCTGACCACGATCGGCGGCGAGGCGGCGCAGATCGACCTGAAGCTGCCGCTCGACCTCACCCGCGCGTTCCAGGGGCTGCTGCTCGCCTTCGTGCTCGGGGCCGACGTGCTCGCCCGCTACCGCATCCAGCTCGTGCCGGGCGGTCCGCGGCGGACCGCGTGATGGACCGTCTCTCGAAGCCCGTGCCCGCACTGCGCCTTCCGTCCCCCCGCTGCGGGCTGGGTGATCGCAGAGGGCGATGTGCCCTTCGGAAACCCGCCGGCAGCACCGCGTCATCCCGGGGCCGCGTAGCGGAGACCGGGATCCAGAACCGCAGGTCGCGCCGGACTTGGCACCGTCGGCGGCTCTGGATTCCGGGCTCGCCTGCGGCGCCCCGGAATGACGGCGCGGTGCCGTCTGCCATCGTCCTCCCCCGCTCCAGGGGGAGGGCGGCGCGCCGAGCGGGACGCGTGTCGCACCCCCGCACGGTGGCAACAGGAGTCCGGCGATGAGTCTCGACATCGTCCAGATGGTGCTCGTCACCGTGCTGACGGCGGCGACGCCGCTGATCCTGGCCGCGGTCGGCGAGCTGGTGGCCGAGCGCTCCGGCGTGCTCAACCTCGGCACCGAGGGGATGATGGTGCTCGGCGCCGCCGCCGGCTTCGCGGTGGCCACCGAGACGAACTCGACGCTTCTCGGCGCCCTCGGCGGGGCCGGCGCCGGGCTCGCGCTGTCGTCGCTGTTCGCGGTGCTCACGGTCGGGTTGGCGGCCAACCAGGTGGCGTCGGGCCTCGCCCTGACGATCCTCGGCCTCGGGCTCTCGGGCCTCGTCGGCACCGGCTATGTCGGGATGAAGCGCGATCCGGCGCCGCATCTGCACGTGGCGGGCCTGAGCGACCTGCCGGTCGTCGGGGACCTGCTGTTCTCGCAGGACGCCTTCGTCTACGCCGCGATCCTGCTGGTGCTCGGGGTGTGGTGGTTCCTCGGCCGGACCCGCGCCGGGCTGGTGCTGCGCGCCATCGGCGACGACCACACCGCGACGCACGCGCTCGGGCTGCCGGTGCGTCGGGTCCGGGTGCTGGCCGTGCTGTTCGGTGGCGCCTGCGCCGGGCTCGCCGGAGCCTACCTGTCGCTGGCCTACACGCCGTTCTGGTCGCCGGGCATGACCGCCGGGCGCGGCTGGATCGCGCTGGCGCTCGTGGTCTTCGCCTCGTGGCGCCCCTTGCGCCTGGCGGCCGGCGCGCTGCTGTTCGGCGGCGCGACGGTGCTGCAGCTCCATGCCCAGGCCGCGGGCCTGGGCCTGCCGGGGCAGGCGCTGTCGGCGCTGCCCTACCTCGCGACGATCCTGGCCCTGGTCTTGCTGTCGCTCGGGCGGCGCCAGGGCGGCTCGCTGGCGCCCGCCGCTCTGGGCCGCGAATTTACGCCACACCGCTGAAGGCGGGGGCCATCGTAGGGGTAACGACCTTGGGGATACCGACGACCATGCGGACGATCACTGCCGCCATCCTGGCGGCCCTCCTGCTCGCACCCGCCGCGCAGGCCGACGACAAGCTCAAGGTCGGCTTCGTCTACGTCGGCCCGGTGGCCGATTACGGCTATTCCTACCAGCACGACCTCAGCCGCAAGGCGCTCGAGGCGGCGATGCCCGGTAAGGTCGAGACCACCTATCTCGAGAGCGTGCCGGAGGCCGACAGCGAGCGCTCGATCGAGAAGCTGGCGCGCTCGGGCGCCAAGCTGATCTTCACCACCTCGTTCGGCTTCATGGAGCCGACCCTGAAGGTCGCCAAGAAGTTCCCGAACGTGAAGTTCGAGCACGCCACCGGCTACAAGCGCAGCGCCAACGTCTCGACCTACTCGGCCCGCTTCTACGAGGGCCGCTACGTCTGCGGGAAGATCGCCGGAACGCTCTCGAAGTCCGGCACCGTCGGCTACATCGCCTCGTTCCCGATCCCCGAGGTGGTGAGCGGCATCAACGCCTTCATGCTCGGCGCGCAATCGGTGAACCCGAACATCAAGCTCAAGATCGTCTGGGTGAACACCTGGTTCGATCCGGGCAAGGAGGCGGAGGCGGCCAAGGCCCTGCTGGCGCAAGGGGCCGACATCCTGACCCAGCACACCGATTCCGCGGCCCCGCTGCAGGAGGCCGAGAAGGCCGGCAAGCTCGCCTTCGGTCAATCCTCCGACCAGGCCCGCTTCGCCCCGAAGGCGCAACTGACCGCCATCACCGACGACTGGGACGGCTACGTGATCAGCGAGGCCAAGGCGGTGCTCGACGGGAGCTGGAAGAGCCACGACACCTGGGGCGGCATCAAGGACGGCATGGTCGTGCTCGCGCCCTTCGCCAACATGCCCGACAGCGTGAAGGCGATGGCCGAGGCGACCAAGGCCGACATCGCATCGGGCAAGCTCCACCCCTTCGCCGGCCCGGTTACGAAGCAGGACGGCACGGTGGCCGTGAAGGCGGGCGAGAGCGCGCCCGACCCGATGATTTTGGGCATGAACTGGTACGTGAAGGGCATCGACGACAAGCTGCCGCAATAGGCGGCGGCTCTTCCCTCCCCCCCTCTCCGGGGGGGAGATGCGGGTCATGCCTTGAGGCCGGCGGTCCTCATGGGCGGCGTTACGCGCCTCAATAACGCGGCGGTGGCGGCATCCGTTCGCCCGACGGCGGCGTGTCGCCCTCGATCCCGCCCGTGCGCGGCGGCACGGGCACCGCGTCGCCGTCGCGGACGGCGTTCATTTCGTTGCGGGGGCCGGCGAGTCCTTCGGTGCCGCCCGGCGCCGTCGCCGGGTCGCTCCCCGCCGGGGCGCCCGTCGATTGGGCGAAGGCGGGTCCACTGAAGGCGGCGAGGGTCAGGGCGGTGAGCAGGACGCGGCGCATCGTCGGGGGTCTCCGTGGTCGAAGGGAAGTGGACGGCGGCTCAGCGTCGATGGCGATGGCGGCGCATCCGGCGCCGGCCGTAGGCGTCGCCGCTGCGGATCGCCTCCATCCGGTTGGCCGGCCCGGCCCGGCCGATCGCGCCGCCGGGCGCCGTCGCGGC
>NZ_VRUT01000071.1:0-24130 GCF_008039465.1 Methylobacterium sp. WL120
TCACGCCGCCACCGGTAGTACGTCACCGAACTCACACCGAGCGCGCGGATTGCATCGGCCACGCTCTGGCCCTGTGAGATCAGCACGTCCGCCTGACGGAGCTTCGCGACGATCTCCTCGGGCTTCGGGTGTTTTGCCATCTCGTCCGTCCTCCAGGCTCAAAAGCCATACCAAAGGGCGGACCACTTCAATGGGGGCTGACCATCACGACTTACTCGTAAAACTCGGCATCCAGCTTCAGGCCGAAGTAGGTTTCCACCCGATTTGGCGTAAACCCCACCGAGCTCCGACCAGAGGCCGGGTGCAAAATTGCGTCGTGGTCCAAGCCGTTGATCTAGAAGCTTATTCGGAAGCCTCCGACGATCAAGCCGCCCGCTACTCAAGCCGCGTAGGCGAGGCCGGGCCGACCACCGGCGCACGACGGACACAGCCGGATGTGAATATCAGACCCGTTCGCGCCGTACTCGGCTCCGCAGGGGCGGCAGCGCAGGACGTAGACCTTCTGCATGTGATCGGTACCGGGCTCATCGGTTCGGCGAATGACCTCCTGGTCATTGCGGTTCACATAGCCGATCTCGGTGGTGCCCTTCGACATGAAGATACCTTTTTGCCGGCCTTGGGAAATTGGCCAGTGCCAGCGAGCAGTGTCGCAGCGCAAAGTTACAGAATCTGCAGGCCAATCCGTCGCTTTCTACCGAATGGCGCAAGCATCCCGAGGTGCGTTTGATGCTTTCGCGCGAAGACTTGTTGGAGTGCGTATCGATGCAGCAACATGCCGGAACTTGCCGAACCGTTATCGATAGACGAAAGGCCCCGCCGGCCTGTCGAACCAATAGCTCATGCCTAATCCCGTTCGACCGGCGTGAAGGCATCACCACGGCGGAGGCGGCTCAGAGGGCGGCCAGAACCGAGCGCACGATCAGGATGTGGTGCCGGGATCACGACATCGGCCGACGCGTCGCTGGTGGCCCATGGCTCGTCTCCCGCGTGGCCCTCGCGATGTTCCTCAACGACGATGCCGGGGCGCTTCGGTCCTACCTCGCCGGAGACCGCCGCGGTGTTTCGGTCTCAACGTACTTCGGAGCCGAAGGATTGGCCGATCTGATTGACTGCTGATCGGTGCACGTCGCGGAAATGGTGACGTATCCCGGCACGCCTCACCTCGGGCATCGTCTGCACACACCAGCCGAACCCGAGGACATCGCCATGAAGATCGCCGAACGCTCCATGACCTATCCGGAGTTCGTCCGATTCAGGGCCGAGGACGGCATCTCGGGCGCCATCGTGCAGGCAGCTCGCCAGCACCGCATCACCACCAGCGAGTTCCTGCGCCAGGCAGTGCGAGCGAAGCTGACCGCTGAGGGTGTCGAGCTGCCGGACCTCGGCGCGCTCGCCCAGCGGCAGGCCGCCTGAGGCATGGCGGGCCTGGGGAGCACGTGCGACCGCCCCGCCGCTGCCGGCAACGCGGGTCCTCCGGCGGTCACAGGTGCGCTGCGGGCAATAGAGGCGCAGCTTTTCCCTCCCTGCAAACCTGAAATTTAAGGTCTACACCTTGTCCGAACGCCTCAGTCTACGCCAGCTTGCGATCCGCCTCGACAGGGACGCTACCGGCCTCGGTCGATTGGCTCGGAAAGGATCGATCCCGAAGGGCGAAGACGGAAAATTCGACCTTGAAGCGGTCCGCGCGGCGCTGGCCGTCAACGTGGATCCGGTCCGGCAAAAGGCGACCGTAGACGGTCTACGGTCTACGTCTACGCGGTCTACGGTCCACACCCGGACCGAGACTGGCACTTTCCCGACGCCCGCGGCCTACCGCGACCGTGCCGAGCTCGGCGACCCCTTCGCCCGCGGCGCCATGTATGCCGCCGCCGTGGTCGCCTACGGCGTTCCGACGGCAGCCGCCAGCGCGGCAATCGAGGCCGGTGCCGGCCGAGTCCTCGCCCTCAAGGTCTACGACGCCGCCAAGACGGACGCCGCCTTCCTCACGGGTGACGTGACGGAAGCGCTTGGCCTTGCCCTCGGCAAGGACGACGCCGGCCCGCACGCGCCCACCGCGTTCGGCGCCTTCGACCCCTCCACCTTCCCCGGCGCCGCCCCGTAATCGGCCGCCCGCACAGGAGTCACCCATGACCGCCACCGTCCGCCCCCGCGAGGGCCACCGTTCGATCGCCCAGGACGTCCACGGGCTCAACCACGGCGCCCACGACTACCGCGTCCCTAACCAGGCACAGCCGGGCAGCCTGCCGCCGGATGCGGCCGCGCAGCTGCGGGACATGGAAGCGACCGCCCAGGACCTGAACGCGGCAGCGAATGCCACCTTCGACCGCCTGCAGCACGAGCGCGAGGACCGCGCCTTGCTGCAGAACTCGATCGCCCAGATGGAGCGCGCCCATCCCGACCAGGTCGAGGGCGACAAGGAGTACGAGCGGGCCAAGAAGTCCGTTGCCGCCCAGACCGCTCGCATCGCGGAGACGTCCGCGCGGTACGAGCGGCAGAGCGCGGCCTGGAATGCAGCCGCCCGGCTCGTGCGCTCGATCACAGAGTGGCACGAGGCGCACGCCGACGCCCCGATTGTGCCCTTGAAGCAGTCATCGCCGCGGACCGGCAAGGGCGAGACTGCCTTGGGCGCGGTCGAGCGGTGCCGCTCCCGGCTCGCCGAGCTTCGCGCCGAGGCCGACCGGATCGAGGCCGCGCCGCTGCCCTCGGCCGACGCCAAGGCCGCGGTGCGCGCCTACGTCGAGGCTTTGGCCTCCCGTGGCCGACCCGACGTACGGGGCATGCTCTCGGCGGCGAGCGGCAAGCCGCATTTCGCCAACCTGCCGGGCGTGCCGGTTCCATCTTTGGAGTTCGGCACCCTCGCGCCGGTCGCCCTCGGCGGCGTCGTCAACGATGGTCTCGCGCTTCTGGCTTGGACACAGCCGGACCTTCTCATCGCTAGCCTCGATGCCGAGATCGACACGTTGGCCGACGACGCCCGCGCCATGACGGCCGTCGCCCAGGCCGTCGCCCGCGCCGAAGTCGCCCGGCAGATACTTGCCGTCGAGCGCGACGAAGAGGCGTTCCTGCGGATGTCGGTCGCCACCGGCTTCCTGCTCGACCGTCGTGCCGACGCCGACCCGCGGGCCGTGCTGATGGTCACGATCGCCGGCGAGGCGGCGCAGTAAGGCCTCGATCCGCATGGTCGAGGACCAGGGCGGCACGCTCGGCCATCGGCCGGACATCGACCCGCGGGCCATCCTGCAGGTCGAGGTCGCGAACGCGGATGGGGTGCTCGCGTAAGCGCCGACGCGGAGCCAATGCCCGCCGACATGGGTGTGTCGATGCCGGGGACGAAGGAGAGCGACGGCGATTGGGTGTGACGTCAGCGTCGGGTTGTCGATCAGAACGATCGGCTTCAGCGCGGCGTTGCCCCCGGATCATCAAGGAGACCGATATGGCACCGCGCATCTACCCAGGCAGTCCGGACAGGCCAGGCGAGGGCGCGAACAGCGTCGAGCACCGCATCGGGCATGACGTCGACAGCGTCGATCAGCTCAGCAGCGTTACCCTCATGGGCCTCGGGATTGGTGGTGCGGCGGTGGCGCTGATCCTGGTGCATTTCCTGATCGGGTGACGCCCCATCGTGAGCCGTCTACGTCAAAGCTTCGAGGCAACCTTCAGCCTCGCCGGCATCCGCCACGCGGGGCTTTTTCGTTTCTACAGCTTCTCGGCGTCAATCTTGGCGATGATGCCGTTGAGCTCTTCGATTGACGCGCGCTTGGTAGCCATCATTTCTTGAGACACATCAAGCAATTCGCCGCCTGGATCGGTGGCGTATGTTCGCATTTCGCCCTTCTCCATCCGGACTAAGATGGCCGACAAGGACGCGCGCTCATCACGGCACCACTTCTCAAACCATACCTGCGGCGTCATCTCGATCTCCATGTCAGCCCGCCAGGTATCAGCCGCGGCAGGCTTTTAGACCTTATGAGGCAAATGTACCAATGGATGCGGGGCGCTAATCCACTTTCGCATCGCCTGGTAAGTCGTCTTTTGTCTGAATTTCTAAACCGGCGGCCGTGGCAAAGCTTCGAGCAATCGCACGAATTTTGTCGCGAGCTTCCTGTTTGATTTCAGTGCTGGGTCGGCCGTTGGGTTCGGTGGAAACAGACCCTGTGAGGCGTCCGTCGTTGGTAATCAGGGTGAAGTTGAACCTCCCAGAGCGGCTGCGTCGGACGATATAATGGGGGTTTGCCAATCTGGACCCTTCGCGCATGCCATTTACAGCTTCTACGAAGAGAGGATCGGTCTAGTTTCACGCCAACGAAAAAGGTGCGCTGGGTCAGGGCGCGCCGAGGTTCTTATAGTTCCATCGCTTCCCAGGTAGGAGCCGCGCCGGGTCAGCATGCAACTTGGCCATTAGCACGAACAATCCGGTGCCTGCCATGCGCCTACCGCCGTCAGCAATTCGCGATGCATACTGTCCGATCAACAACTAATTCAGCCGCATCTAAACCCAGCGTTTCGACTTGAATAAGATGATCGCCCTTTCGCCAAAGGAAAGAGCATCGGCCTAAAATTTCGTTAGAGCAGGCAAGCGTTTCGGGATACCGTGCACAGACCGCTTCTCGGCCGACACTGCAACCGCCCCCAGGCTCCCGAGATGGCTCTGCCGCCTGCCAATCAAGTGCCATGAGGCTAGCCCGTGCAGCCTCGTAGAGGGTGCCTTGGGGGAACTGCACAATCGCATCGGCTGCGGCTGATGTAGCCAGCGTGACCAGGACAGGGATTAGTAAGGCGAAGCGCATCCCGGCAGGATAGTCGCCGAGCCACCGGTGTCGAGCTGGCTCCCTCATGAGCCCGGGCGCGCCCTACTTGACCGGGTTCGGATGCGGCGATGGGGTGCCACAGTAGATGGTATGATTATACCTTCATAAATCCCTGGAACGGCATTGTATGACGGTGGCCCACGCGTATCGCTGCAGTCAATTCTCCCGCGACCTGTGATGCTTTTCGAATTCTAACCAAATCCTCTTGCCGCCCGGCCTCGGAGAATTGTCCGCCAGTCAACCCGTCGCTCATCTCAGAAAGTAGGTTTGAAAATATTACATTGTCTTTAGCCCAAAACTTTTCGGAAACCTGCGCTGATAGGCCATCAATAAGTGACTGCATTCCCAGTAATTTAGCCTCTAAAATCCTTGCTCTATATTGTTGATTATCCTCAAAAGTTTGAGACCAGTATTCGGCTGATACTCCGCCTGCTTCAACAAGGGTCTTGCATAACTCATCACATCGAGCAGAGAATTCGTCTCTGTGAAATTTCCAAAATCCAATAGTCGCTGCGATTATTCCACCAAATACCGCCCCAAATAAACCAGAGAATAATACATACCAACTAAATTGCTGTTGCATTAAAATTGCTCTCCGATCATTTACGTTTGAGGGCATCGTCTATGTAGCTCAAGGCGCGCAACTTATGATGAGTAAATCTTGGGGTGTCTGCTACGATTTCTAGGTTCTCAGTAATTTGTTTTTTTGTAAATCCACATCTAACAAGACCGCCAAATGCTTCCTCCAAAAATGAAGATCCATATCCTGATACTTTATCAAGTATCACTTCCAATTTTTCGTGCGAATATATTGCTTGCTTGAGCCTAGGCTCCAACAAAACTTCGCGAAATTCCTCGCCGCTGTATGGGCCGTCTTTTCGATACCTTGGCCCAGGGTATCTGGTGAATTCCGCTTCAATACTCAGTGTACGTGTCATCGCTCTTTTCCTAAGCCAAGCTGCCATTCGATCAGAGTACCATGGAAAGGCAGCTCATTGTACTGGGAAGTAGGGCGAGTACCGGTCTCCCAGATGTACTCCCCATGCCTACTGAGAATCCTAAGGCGCCCGTATTCCGCTCTTTCCGCTACTTCCTGCATCGAATGCAAGCCTTTGCCGTGCTGTAAAAGGCCGGTGGATGTCTTCGCGATCTTCATTGCCGTGCGTATGGCCAGACCATCCAACCGCATGTCACTTATCGTTCCGGTGAATTTTAAATAAGATAGTACTTTACTCAGCAAGCGCTCATGACGCTCGGCGTATTTTCCAAAAGGAAGACTAAATGGTATAGTTACGCCCTGGTCATAAACTGCGATAGTAACAAAGTTTTCGCTGGTATCGACATACCCCGTCATCCACCATCGGTGGACCGACGGATGCAGCCAAGAGTGACCCTCTGGGTACGCCCAACTCCAAGAATTCAAAATCGCTTCAAATATACCCCCATAAGGTTCGGCATAGAGCAGGCGCTGAGCAGCATCGTCAGGTAGCAATTCAGCTAATGCGTCCTGCAGCCGGCCTACGCTTTCACCTATCGCTTGTTCTCCCGAGAGAAACTGCAGAACTCGAGTTGAGCCGAGATCAAATTGCTCGGACGATAATGGTTTCATCTCAAGTAGTTCATGGAAACCAAGCGATCTTAAAACAGATAATACGAAATAATCCCAGCGGTGTTCATCAACTGTACAAAATTTTAGACCTGTCAGATGACGATATCTATCAAATTCAGCCGCAAGAACTAAAGCAGCCGTTGGCGATATATCTTTGATCGTTCCAAAATCTGCATATTCTTTCAAATGACCGCGACGCTTATTTCTATTAATCAAGAGATTATTGGAGAAAAGCCGATCGCGTATTTGCGTTATATATAGTAAAGTCTCTGTGTAATTGCTGTCTAGGGAAAAAACTTCTGGGGCCGGTATTGCCCGCTCGGCCCATATTTGTTTTTGTTGGCCATCTTTGTAGATAGTTGCCCGGCGACGTCCAATACCATTGCGCTGATCGCGTTTCCATTCTTTCCATGAAACACGGCGCTGATTAAGACGTCGAGCGTGACGCTTTAACCAGACTTTATGGTAGGGCCTCAGCTTTCTCATAGGCCTCACATACTTAGTCAGTGCTGAACCGGCTGCTCAACGAACGACCGCATGCCGTGCTCGTCCAACGCATCCTCGAATGTGTCGAAGGCGACTTGGTCATCCGCGTAAGCCTTATCCCAGACAGTCTGGCCGCTCATGCTGTCGATGACTTCCAAAGTCCAAGCGTCATTGATTCCAGCGAACCGGTAGATGCGAACATCCACCGTGATCCCATCGCGGGTGACGCTTCGGCTAAGCGGGGAGGCCTCGATCGCGCGGGCCGGAATGCCGGCCATCAGTTTGCGCCTTCGGGGTCTTCGCGGTGCTGCACGTAGCCCTGGGCTGTCAGCCAATCATCGACGGCTTTCCGAATGGCCACTGTTCGAGTTGGCTTGGGGTCGGGCTGATCGGCAATCCAGGCGTCGAGCGGACGAAGCTGCTCGGGGAGCATCCGTACTCCGATCGTATGGCCCGTTCCTGTCGTGGCAGGACGACCGCGTTTTTTTGCGCTAGCGCTAATTGACGAGCCCATGAATTGACGCTAGCGTGAATAACGAGCCGCGACAAGGCTGGAACCCTTGCCACGGCTCTAACCCCACCACTCTGTTGAGGAGAGCGGAATGGCTATCCACGCCCATAGCACACGCACGCCCTTATTACCCCAGGCTGGCGCTCCGTCGGCCTTATTACCCCGCGGGGCCGGCAGGCAGTCTGGCCCCGTCACGCTGGCTCTCCGCGCCATGCGGACGGCCGATCCCGACCAGGCCGCCCACGACGCCATCGAGGCGATTCGCCGGGGCTTGGATCGCCACTTCTCGGAGGCTGACCGGCAGCGCCTGAGCGCGCTTCGTCAGCGCGTCGCGGACCGCATCGAGTTCGACCTCGCCTTATTAGACGCCTTGGATGGCGATCAGGACCTCGAGGCCGACTACGGCACACCAGGGTTCGGACCAGAAGGCACCATCGTCATTTTCGGCCGGTCCACGGACGACGAGGATGGTGACAACGGCTGCGCCGACCTCGACGGCTCTCTTGAGCAGCACGGCCATGGCGCGTTTGGCGACCCGGTGTTTGCATGAGCGCCCCGTCCTCACGCCGATCTGTAGTCCGCGGTATCGGCGCCGCGCTCACCGGCACGATCTTCGGCGTCACGCCGGCTCGTCCAAACGGACCAGATCTCACGGGAGCCGCCGAAGGCTTCATCGACGATTGCCGGAAGGCTGGGATCTCGTTCGTGGTCTCGCCCTCGGGTGACGTCTGGTACTCGCTGCCGATCACCGGAACCAAGGAGCAGTTTGCCACTCGGAACCGGCTGACGGCGAAGCTGGACGAGCACCCTCGGCTCAAAGCTGCCGTCCGCAAGGTAGCCCGCCTCCAGATTACGAGGGGCACCTGATGAGCCCGCGCCTTCTCGTTGTCCGCAGCTCCCTACAGGCTGCTGTCGCAGCCCTGGTGCTATCCCGCCTCGCCATGCGCGCAGGACGGTTTGAGGACTGGCTTTGGCGCCAATCTGCGAACCGGATGCGGCACGCTCAGGCCCTCGCCGATATGGCGGCGCCTCGCTGAACGAGTTCGCATCTCACGCCGTCGACATGTTTGCACGCCGCAGATGCAAACCCCTGGGACAGACCGCAGACTCACCCGGCCGGGTCGCTCGCTCGGCCGGGCCGCACGAAAGCGTCGCCAAACTGAAAAATCACTACGATGCTTTACATGGCTCGTGCCACGCCGTAGCATCGCTGTGAGTTTTTAGGAGATGCATGATGGAACCCGTACGGATCGAGAGCTGGGCCTTCAGCCGGAGCGACGCCGCCGTCCTCGTCGGCATGACCGGCGGCCAGATCGGCAATTATCTCACCCGGTACGACCTCTTCCCGGAGCGGCCGAAGGGCAAGGGCTACCACGTCGACTTCAAGCTCGCCGACCTGCTGCGCCTCTGCGCCGTAAAGGTGCTGATCGCATCGCACTTCACGCCGGAGCAGGCTGCCTTCGCCATGCGTACCGGTCGCGGTCTGCTGAGCGCCATGCGGAACGACGGGTGGGGGGACGATCAGGAGCCGCTGCACACCTACCCCGGAACCCTGTTCTTCGGGCGTGACAGCGCCGGCGAGTTCGTTCGGGCTGACGGCCCGCATGTCGTTGTTGCGACCCTCCTCCGCTGCTGGCCCATCTTCGACGACCTTTGGCCCCGCGTCCGGGCGAAGATCCGTGACGAGGGCAAGCTCGTCCCCGCGCCGTACCCCGGCGACGTGGAGGCGGGGATTGATGCGTTCGAGGCTGAGATCGCCGCGTTGCGCGCCCGCCGCTGGAACAAGGGAGCCTGAGGCCGTGCCCCGCCAGCCCAAGGCAACACAAGCTGAGATCGTCCGCGTTCTGAAGGGCTGGCAGGCGGCTGGACTGAAAGTCGGACGCGTCGAGATCGAGGGCGGCAAAATTTCGGTCTACTCCAGCGAGGACGTGCGGCAGGAGCCGGCGTCGAAACTCGATGCTTGGAGGGCCAGCCGTGACCCGCGTTAAGCTCAAGGGCATCAACACCATCCGCAAGCTGCTCGCGGACGGGTCACGTGCCGTCTACCGCTACCATCGGGCCACTGGCCTCCCGCTCACCGGCGAGCCCGGTTCGCCCGAGTTCATCTCGTCCTACGCGCGCGCCGAGGAGACGATGCGCGCGCGGCGCAGCGGAGAGACCTTCAACGCCCTAATCCGCGCCTACACCACCTCGACCGAGTTCACGGGCAAGCTCGGGGCAGCAACCCAGCGCGAGTACAAGCGCATGCTGACGAAGGCCGAGCCCGAGTTCGGCGGTATGCCGATTGGCGCCCTGGAGGATCAGCGCGTCCGCCGGGACTTCCTCGACTGGCGCGAAACCGTCGCGAAGGTGTCGGGCGACCGGGAGGCTGACAACCGGCTCTCGGCCATCTCGGCCATGCTGACCTGGGCGGTCGAGCGCGGGCGGTTACCGGCGAATCACATCAAGGGCTTCAAGCGGCTCTACCACTCGGATCGATCCGAGATCGTATGGCTGCCCGAGCACATCAGCGCCTTCATGGGCGCGGCGCCGATCGAGATGCAGCGCGCGCTCATCATCGCGCTCCACACCGGCCAACGGCAGGCCGACATCCTGCTCATGCCATGGTCCGCATACGACGGCACCGCGATCACACTCCGGCAGGGCAAGAGCCTACGCCACGGCAAGCCGGGCCCGCTGCTCACGATCCCCTGCACGATGGCCCTGCGGCGCGTGCTGGATGGGATGGAACGCACGTCGCCGCTCATCCTGACGACCAAGACGGGTCAGTCGTTCAAGAAGCGGTACTTCGCCGAAATGTGGGAGGCGGTCTCGAAGCGCGTCGGCCTCGACAAGGTGATGCTGCCCAGCCTGTCGGAGCCGGTCTCGCTCCACTTTCACGACCTGCGCGGGACGGCCGTGACACTCCTCTCGGAGGCCGGCTGCAACCCTCAGCAGATTGCGACCATCACCGGACACTCGCTCAAATCGGTGTCCGTGATCCTCGACCGCTACCTCGCACGAACGCGAGCGCTTGCGGACCAGGCGATCTTCAATTGGGAGAACTCACCGCGAACAGAATTCGCAAACCAACTGCAAACTACCGTTTCGCCCACCAAAGCACGGAAGGGATAAGTCCATGCAATCAATGGTAAATAATGGCGCGCCCGAAAGGATTCGAACCTCTGACCCCCAGATTCGTAGTCTGGTGCTCTATCCAGCTGAGCTACGGGCGCCCTGCGGACCGGGTGGCGGTGAAGGCCTGTTCCGGTCGCGAGGGGGTGTCTAGAGGCTCGTTCCGCGCTTGGCAAGTGGGTAAGCGGGGCGATCGTCTCCCGCGGTGCGATCGACTTGGTGCGGCGCACAGCGAGGAAGGGGCGACGCGTTCCGGGAGGGGATCGGGTATCGCGTCCGAAGGCTCGCGCGCCGACCGGGCCTCGGGGTCTCGCCTTTTGGCGAGGGCGTGCGCGTGGTATCCGGCGCGCCCTATGGATCGGGCCTGAGCGACCCGGCTCTTGCCACTTGGTCGCGGCCGGGTTTGTGCGAAGCGGATGAGGGTCGAATGATTGCGGCGACCGAGATCGAGGGCACCCTCGCGGGCTGGCGCTTCAGCGTCGCGCCGATGATGGACTGGACCGATCGCCATTGCCGGGCGTTCCATCGCGTGCTGTCGGCGCGGGCGCGGCTTTATACCGAGATGGTCACCACCGGCGCGGTCATCCACGGGCCGCGGGAGCGCCTGCTCGGCTTCTCCCAGGTGGAACACCCCGTGGCGGTGCAGCTCGGCGGCGCCGAGCCGGGCGACCTCGCCGAGGCGGCGCGGATCGCCGAAGGCTATGGCTACGACGAGATCAACCTCAACGTCGGCTGCCCGTCGGACCGAGTGCAGAACGGCCGCTTCGGCGCCTGCCTGATGCTGGAGCCCGAACATGTCGGTGATTGCGTCGCGGCGTTGAAGGCGGCGGTGCGCGTGCCGGTGACGGTCAAGTGCCGGATCGGCGTGGACGAGCAGGACCCGGAAGCCGCGCTGGACGCGCTCGCCGACGCGCTGGTCGCGGCCGGCGTCGACGGCTTGATCGTCCATGCGCGCAAGGCCTGGCTCAAGGGCCTGTCGCCCAAGGAGAACCGCGACGTGCCACCGCTCGACTACGACCGGGTGGTGCGGCTCAAGCGGGCGCGTCCCGCCCTGCCCATCGCGGTGAACGGCGGCATCGCCACCGTGGCGGAGGTGAAGGCGCACCTTTCGGCCCTCGACGGGGCCATGGTCGGGCGCGCGGCCTACGGCGAGCCCGCCGGGCTGATCGCCGTCGATCCCGAGCTTTTCGGCACGCCGGCGCCGGTCGCGGACGCGTTCGAGGCGGTCGAGGCCTACGCTCCCTATGTCGCGTCGGCGCTCGCCGGCGGCGAACGGCTCCACGCCATCACCCGGCACATGCTCGGCCTGTTCAACGGGCGGCCCGGCGCGCGGGCGTACCGGCGCCATCTCTCCACCGCCGGCGTCGAGGCGACGGCCGACCTCGCGACCCTGCGTGCCGCGGTGGCGATGGTCTCGCGCGAGATGCCGGAGCGGGACGCCGCCTGATCGGCCTCCGCGGCGGCGTCAGCGCCCGCGCAGGATCAGCCGGTCGCCGCGGACCTCGTAGCCGGCGAGCCGCGTCAGGAAGCTCTGGCCGAGGAGGTTGCCGTCGAGGGCGCCCGGCCTGGCGACGAGCGCTGGCACGCGCCGTTCCGTGATCGGGCCGACGGCGAGGGACTCGAGGGTCGCCGGTGCGGCGTAGGCGACGCCGTTCGCCGTGGAGACGCGGGTGGTGAAGGCGCCGGGTTCCGGGCGGATGCCGAGGGCGTCGGCGCTCTCCGCGGTCAGCACCACCGCGCTGGCGCCGGTGTCGAAGGCGAAGCTCTGGCTCTGCCCGTTGACCCGCGCGTCGACGCCGAAGACGCCGTCCGACCGGCGGGTGATCGTCACGGTGCCGCCGGGGCCGATCGCCGGCGTGCCCGGGCGCAGGGCGCCCATGACGCCGGCTTGGATCTCCTGGAGCGGCTCGCGGTAGACGTAGCCGACGACGCAGACGAGCCCGAGGCCGCACCAGAGCAGCAGCGCCTGCAGGTTCTTTCCCGGCGCGGCGGCGAACTGGCGCCAGAACCCGGCGACCACTAGCGCGAGGATGCCGGCGCCCCAGGCGAGGCCGGCGAGCTGATCGGGCTCGATCGCCCCCGCGATCCCGCCGCCGTCGGTGGCCACGAGCACGGCGACCACGAGGCCGATCGCGATCAGCGCGAGGATCGTCATGCGGGCGCCTGCGTGGGCGCGAGCCCGGCTTCCACGAGACGCGTCGGCAGCCCGGCCATGATCGCGCGGCGGCGCGGCTCGGACAGGGAGCCCCACAGGCCGATCTCGTCGCGCGTCCGGCCGCACCCGATGCAGAGGCCGCTCGGCCCATCGAAGACGCAGACCTTGGTGCACGGGCTCGAAGCTTTGGCGGATGGCGTTGTCACAGGCGCGTTCATCCCGCGTCCATGCCCGTTTCGAGGGCCGGCGATCAAGCTCAGACCGTGGCGAGCAGCGCCAGCAGCGCGGCGATCTCCGCGAGCTGTTGGCAGGCGCCGATCACGTCGCCGGTCTGTCCGCCGATCTTGCGCTGGGCGACCCAGGTGAGGGCGAGCGACGCGAGCGGCGCCAACACCACCATCGCGAGGATGCCGGCCAAGGGCAGGCCGAGCGGGACGGCGAGCAGTGCCAGGGCGAGGCCGAGCGCGACGGCGGTGCCCGCCGTCGTGCGAGTCGGGCGGCCGACCGCGGCCGACAGACCCGAGGGCCGGGCGGGCGACAGCAGCACCATCGGCGCGAGGGCTGCGACCCGCGAGAGGATCGCGGCCAGCGCGAGCCCGGTGGCGGCGGCGGTGCCGGTCCGGTCGAGCAGCGTGGCGAGGGCGCCGATCCGCAGCGCCAACGACAGCATCAACGCGACGCCGCCATAGGCGCCGATGCGGCTGTCCTTCATGATCTCCAGGCTGCGCTCCGGCGTCGCGCCGCCGCCGAACCCGTCGGCGACGTCGGCCAGGCCGTCCTCGTGCAGGGCGCCGGTGAGCATCACCGCGACCGCGACGGCGAGCGTCGCCGCGACGAAGGGTCCGAGGTCGATCCACCAGCCGGCGAGCAGCACCAAAGCCGGCGGCAGCGCCAGGATCAGCCCGGCCAGCGGCAGCATCCGCGGGATCGTCCGGAAGTCGGGGACCGCATGCGGATCGGGCTCGCCCGGGAAGGGCGGCAGCGGCAGGCGCGAGTAGAAGCGCAGGCACGCCGCCAGATCGTGCAGGAGGTCACGGCCGGGCCAGTCGGCCTCGCCGCGGAACGGTTCGCCCAGCATCACGCCGCCTTCGCTCGCAATGGCCTTGACGCGCGCAGCCTTCACCCGCGCGCCCGGTCCCACTATAGCTCGCGGGACCGGCGCGCCCGCCCACCCGCGGACGGCCCGCCCACAACAATCCTTCGGACCCGATGACCGACCCGAGCCCGTTCGCGGATATCCGCCGCCTGATCGAGACGATGCCCGGCCCCGACCGGGAGGCCACCGGCACGATCGCCGCGCGCGAGGCGCGCCTCACGAAGCCCGCCGGGGCGCTGGGGCGGATGGAGCAGCTCGTCGCCTGGCTCGGCGCCTGGCAGGGCAAGGCGATGCCGACGCTGGACCGGCCGCTGGTCTGCGTCTTCGCCGGCAGCCACGGCGTGACGAAGCGCGGCGTCTCGGCCTTTCCCGATGCGGTGAACCGCCAGATGCTCGAGAACTTCGCCGCGGGCGGCGGGGCGATCAACCAGATCTGCGCCGCCTACGGCCTCGGCTTCAAGGTGTTCGACCTCGCCATCGACCTGCCCACCGGCGACATCACCGAGGCCCCCGCCCTCGACGAGAAGGCCACCGTCGCGACCATGGCCTTCGGCATGGAGGCGGTCGCCGCCGGCACCGATTGCGTCGGCATCGGCGAGATGGGCATCGGCAACACCACGATCGCGGCCGCGCTCTACGCCGCCCTGTTCGGTGGCGAGCCCGCGCATTGGGTCGGGCGCGGCACCGGTCTGGACGATGCCGGCGTCGTGCGGAAGGTGGCCGCGGTGGAGGCGGCGCTCGCCCACCATGCCGGGCATCTCGACGATCCGCTCGAGATCCTGCGGCGGCTCGGCGGCCGCGAGGTCGCGGCGATGGCCGGCGCGATCCTCGCCGCGCGGCTGCAGCGCGTGCCGGTGGTGCTCGACGGCTACGTCGCCACCGCCGCCGCCGCGGTGCTGCACGCGCTCGACCCGCGCGCGCTCGACCATTGCCTCGCCGGCCACGTTTCGGCCGAAGGCGCCCACGCCGAGGTGCTGGACCGGCTCGGGCTGGTGCCGCTGCTGGCGCTGGGCATGCGTTTGGGCGAAGGCTCGGGCGCCGGCATGGCGATCGGCCTGCTCAAGGGCGCGCTCGCCTGTCATCGCGACATGGCGACGTTCGAGCAGGCCGGCGTGTCGGACAAGGGCCATTCGGGTTCGGGGGAGTAGGGCCATGAAGATCACCCAGGCCTTCACCTTCGAGGCGGCCCACCGCCTGCCGAACGTGCCCGAGACCCATCGCTGCCACCGGATGCACGGGCATTCCTATCGCGTCGAGCTGACGGTCTCCGGCCCGGTCGATTCGCGCACCGGCTGGGTGGTGGACTTCTTCGACATGGAGGCGATCTTCGCGCCGGTGCTGCTCCAGCTCGACCATTATTGCCTCAACGAGGTCGCGGGGCTCGAGAACCCGACCGCCGAGAACATCGCGGCGTGGATCTGGCAGCGCACGAAGGAGGGCCTGCCGGGGCTCTCCGCGGTGAAGGTGTTCGAGACGCCGATGTCCTGGGCGGAGTATGCGGGTGATTGACGACCGCGCGCTGGTGCTGTTCTCGGGCGGGCAGGATTCCGCGACCTGCCTCGCCTGGGCGCTCGACCGCTACGCCCACGTCGAGACGCTGGGCTTCGATTACGGCCAGCGCCACCGGATCGAGCTCGACGGGCGCGCGACGCTGCGCGACGGCCTCGTGCGCATCCGCCCGGACTGGGCCGAACGGCTCGGCGAAGACCACACCCTGGCGCTGGACGCCCTGGGCCAGGTCTCGGAGACGGCGCTGACCCGCGAGACGGCGATCGGGTTCGAGGCCGGCGGGTTGCCGAACACCTTCGTGCCCGGCCGCAACCTCGTCTTCCTCACCTTCGCCGCCGCGCTCGCCTACCGCCGGGGCCTGCGCCACGTCGTCGGCGGCATGTGCGAGACCGACTATTCCGGCTACCCGGATTGCCGCGACGACACGATCAAGGCGCTGCAGGTGGCGCTGAACCTCGGCATGGAGCGGCGCTTCGTGCTGCACACCCCGTTGATGTGGCTCGACAAGGCCGAGACCTGGCGCCTGGCCGAGCGCCTGGGCGGGCGGGCGCTGGTCGACCTCATCGTCGAGGACAGCCACACCTGCTACCTCGGCGAGCGCGGAGCGCGCCACGCCTGGGGCTATGGCTGCGGCACCTGCCCGGCCTGCGCGCTGCGGGCCTCGGGCTATGCGCGGTTCGTGGCCGACGCGCCCTGATCACACGGACTGGACGATGACGCCGTACCAGCCGAGGCCTTCGTAGGTCTCGTAGCCGGGGGTGCGGTGGAAGGCCGTGACGAACGCGCCGTGCGCGACGCCGCTGGCGCCGCCCTTCGGATCGAACGCCAGGGTCTCGGTGAGGACGCCGCGCTCGTCGGAGGCGGCGAGCACCCGGCGGTCCGCGTCCACCAGCAGCACCCGCGTGCGGGCGCGATCCTGCGGCGAGACCCGGATGCCGGCCACGATCGCGCGCGCCTGCGGCTCCCAGTCGAAATGGATCGCCAGCACGCCGATTGGGGCGCCGTCGGCCCGGCCGCCGTCGCGGATGCTCGCGCAGTAGGTCGCCACTTGCGCGCCGCCGAGGCGCGGCTCGCGGCGCACGTTGCCGGCGAGGTAGGCGTCGCCGTCGGGCAGGGCGAGGGCCTTGCGGAACCACGGCTCGTTCGCGACGCTGGCGCTGCGGGCGTCGGGATAGCGGTCCGGCCTCCCGACGGCGAGGATGCGGCCGTGCCGGTCGCACACCCAAAGGTCGAGGTAGACCGTGTAGGCCGAGAGGATCACGCCGAGGCGCTGCCCGGCATGCGCCGCCGCGGCCGGGTCGGGCTCGGCGACGCAGGCGACCACGGCGGCGTCCGTCGCCCACCAGCGCACGTCGCAGGTGCGTTCGTAGAGGTTGCGGTCGATCAGCTCGATCGCGTTCAGCGCGAGGTCGACCATGCGCTCGCCTCGCGCCTGCACGGCCATCGCCCCGACGGTGCGGCCGAGCTCGTCGATATGCCCCGAAAGCTGCGTCTCCAATTCGCGGGCGAGGGCCTCGATCTCGGCGCCGATCCCGCGGACCTCCTGCGCCACCACGGAGAACCCCCTGCCGTGCTCCCCGGCGTGGGCGGCCTCGATCAGCGCGTTCAGCGCCAGGATCTTGGCCTGCGCGGTGATCTGGTGGATGCGGCCGATCTTCTCGTGCGCGACCCGGCCGACGCCTGCGGTCAGCGCCGAAATCGTCGCGAGCGTCGGAGCCGACGCGGCGGGCTCGGTTCGCTGTGGGCCGACGATCTTCGAGGCGGCAACGGACATCGGGTTCGGCTCACATCGGGCGACGTGATTTTATGCCTATCCTTGCATGGTAAAGAAGACTTGAATCTGCGGGGCGTCTCGGCCGTCATGGCCGGCGACGGGCACGGTATGGCCGGCTCCGCGCCGACTTCGTCGAGCGCGCGATCGGCATTCGCGTCAGCGCAGGCGCTCGGTGAGCGCCGTCAGCGTTCCGGCAAAAGCGTCCGGCCCGCCGAGCAGGCGTTCCAGCAGAAGAGCCCCTTCGAGCGTCGCCACCACCAGCCGGGCGTGAGTCGCGGGATCGAGGTCGGGGCGGATGCTTCCGTCCGCCGCGCCGTCGCGAAACACCTGCTCCAGCCAGGACACGTGGCGGGCGAAGAACGCGACGACGTCGGCGCGCAGGCGTTCGGGCAGCGCGTCCCCCTCGGTGGCCAGCGCCGCGCACAGGCAGCCGAGGCCCTGCTCGACGCCGCCGAGGTAGAGCCGCCCGTAGGCCGCGATCCGGTCGATCCCGGCCGGGTGCGCGCTCAGGATCTCGGCCAGCGCCGCGTCGTAGCGCTCGCCGTAGGCCGCCACCAAAGCCGCGCCGAGGTCGTCCTTGGTGCGGAAGTGGTGGTGGATGCTGGCCTTGCGGATGCCGACCGCCTCGGCGAGGTCGGCGTAGCTGAAGCCGGACCAGCCGCGCCCGCGCACCAGCGTCTCGGCCTGGATCAGCAACTCGGTGCGGGTGTCTCGCATCGTGGGGTCGAACGCCGTGTCGAAAGCGCGCCGCCGGCCGGCGCCTCCCGCCGTCTTGCCACTTGACGACGGAGAAATCTACCTACTAGATGGTTGGAAGAATAATTCAGGGAGACCGGCATGCCGGGAACGGTCCAGCGCCACGCCGATGCGAGCCGCGAAGGGTGCGCCCGATGAAGGCCGTTCTGTCGCGCCGCGCCGCCCTGTTCGGCGGGTTCTGCCTGTGCTGCCTGCCGAAGCCGGGGTTCTCCGCCGACTCCTTCGCCATGGAGGAGGTCGGCCCCGGCATCTTCATGCGGCGCGGGCCGAACGCCGACGCGACGCCCGAGAACGACGACGCCATCGCCAACATCGGTTTCGTCGTCGGCCGGGACGGCGTGCTCGTCACCGAATCCGGCGGCAGCCTCGCCGACGGGCAATGGCTTCGCGCCGAGATCGTGAAGCGCACGTCGAAGCCGATCCGGCACGTGGTCATCACGCACGTCCACCCCGACCATTGCTTCGGCGCCGCCGCCTTCATGGCCGACAAGCCCAACGTCATCGGCCATGCGCGCCTGCGCGAAGCCCTGGACGCGCGGGGCGACTACTATCGCCAGCGCCTGGTCGACATCCTCGGCGCCGACAAGGCCGGCAGCGTCGTCTACCCGACGCAGGAGGTGAAGGACGGCGCCGAGGTCGACCTCGGCGACCGCAAACTGCGCTTCACCGCGCATGCGACCGCGCACACCTCGTGCGACCTCTCGATGGTCGACAGCGCCAGCGGCCTGCTGTTCACCGGCGACCTTCTCTCGGTCGGGCGCATCCCGTCGCTCGACGGCAACCTCAACGGCTGGCTGAAGGAGGTCGAGGGCCTGCGGGCCTCGGGCGCGACCCGCGCCGTCCCCGGCCACGGCCCGGTCTCCGTCGATCTGGCGCCCGGCCTCGACGCGCTGTCCCGCTACCTGACCACGCTGCGCGACGAGACCCGCAAGGCCATCGCCGCCGACGTGTCGATCGAGAAGGCGGTCCGGACCGTCGCGCAATCCGAGCGCGGACGGTGGGACCTGTTCGACAGCTACAACGGCCGCAACGTCACCGAGGCCTACAAGGAGCTCGAGTGGGAATGAGGCTCGAGCCGATTTATCTCTCATCCGACCGGAGGAACGCCATGAAGCCCGCCCTTTCTTTGATCCTGAGCCTCGGCCTGTCGGTCGCCATCCTCGCCGGCCCCGCCGTCCGTGGGCCGGCCCTGGCGGCCGGCGCCTCGGACACCGACGCCGAGCGCACGGCGCGCTGGCAGGAGATCGCCAAGTCGGTGTTCGGCGACCGCAAGATCCAGCCGACCGACACGCTGATCCAGATCGACGCGCCGAACCGCGCGATGGATGCGGCGCTGGTGCCGATCACCCTCACCATGCCCGAGAAGGACAAGATCAAGGCGGTGCACTTCGTTATCGACGACAACCCGTCGCCCTATGCCGCGCACTTCACCTTCGGCCCGGCCGGCGACCCGAGCGAGTTGAAGCTCCGGGTGCGCGTCAACAACTACACCAACGTCCACGCCGTCGCCGAGACGACGGACGGCGGCCTCTACGAGGCGGTGAAGTTCGTGAAGGCCTCCGGGGGCTGCTCGGCCCCGATGGGCATGAGCGACGAGGAGGCGATGAAGGGCATGGGCGACATGCGGATGAAGTTCTCGGGCGAGGCGCAGGCCGGCAAGCCGATCGAGGCGACGCTGATGATCCGCCACCCGAACTTCTCGGGCATGCAGATGAACCAGGTGACCCGCGACTACACGCCGGCACGCTACATCAACAAGCTCGTCGTCACCGCCGGCGACAAGGTGGTCTTCACCATGGACGGGGACATCTCGATCGCCTCGAACCCGGTGATCAACTTCGGTCTGGTGCCGGAGCCGGGCAAGCCGATCAAGGTCGCGGCCTCCGACAGCCAGGGCGGCAGCTGGGAGCACAGCTTCAACGCGCCGAGCCCGAGCAACTGATGCGCGCGGGCCGGGACCATCGCCTGATCCGCCTCGCCACGGTGTTTCTGGCCGCGGGATTCCTCGCGGCCGCGCCTGCAGACTCGCCGGTGAACGTGCCGGAGCCGGCGGGCCTGCACGAGGGCGTCCAGCAGGGCTACACCCCCAAGACCTTGAGCGGTGCCGTCGTGGTCGACATCGCCGGACTCGACGCGCTCATGGCGAAGGCGCCGGTGCTGATCGACGTCGCGCTCGCCGACCGCAAGCCGGCGAACTTCCCGGCCGACCGGCCCTGGCTGCCGGCCCACCGCTCCGTGCCCGGTGCCGTCTGGATGCCGAATGCGGGCGCGGCACCGCTCGCGGCCGAACGCGAGGCGTTGTTCCTGAAGCGGGTCGCGGCGCTGACCGGCGGCGACAAGGGGAAGCCCATCGTCACCTTCTGCCATCCCGATTGCTGGGGCAGCTGGAACGCCGGCAAGCGCCTGGTCCAGCAGGGCTACACCGCCGTGCACTGGTTCCCCGACGGCATCGAGGGCTGGCAGGACAAGCACGACACCGCTGTGATCCGGCAGGATGCGGAATGGGCGGCCGACCCTGCGGCAGGGGAGCGGTCGTCCGCCCGCTGAACCGCGGGGATCACGACGCGGCGCCGATTCGATGGAGCCCGATCGTTCTGACGCATCCCCGTATCGGTCGGCTCGGCAGGCGCGCATCCCCTCTCCCCGCATGCGGCGAGAGGGCTTCGTCGACCGTGTCGTCGACAAAGCGAGGCAGCAGCCAAAGGTGAGGGGGGGAGTCGACGGAAGAGCCCCATCCGGCACCTCCCCCTCACCGCCGCTTCGGCTTCGCCTCTCGCTTCCCGGCTGCACGACGAGGTGCAGCCGGGCCTCTCCCCGCGGGCGGGGAGAGGGGACCCCCCCGCTTCATCCGCCGCGATGTGTGAACGCGTGAGCCGGTCGAAGAGCACCGCGAGCGGGATTCCTGTCGCGCGGCAGCCTATATGAGGGACGTGCAGGCGTTCCCGACCTGCATCGCGTTCCGGTCCGTTCCCGACGGCCGCGCCAAGACAAACGGAGTTCGAGGCCATGTCGCAGGTCGTGCAATCGCGGCGCGTGATGGCGGTGGATCTCGCCAAGCGGAAGGCCGAAGGGCGCAAGATCATCGCGCTCACCGCCTACCATGCCCACACCGCCAGCATCCTCGATCCGTATTGCGACTTCATCCTGGTCGGCGACTCGCTCGGCATGGTGATGCACGGCATGGAATCGACCCTGCCGGTCACCCTGGAGATGATGATCCTCCAGGCTCAAGCGGTGATCCGCGGCACCTCCCAGGCCCTCGTGGTCGTCGACATGCCGTTCGGGTCATACGAGGCATCGCGCGAGCAGGCCTTCCTGAACGCCGCGCGTGTGCTGAAGGAGACCGGCGCCGGCGCGATCAAGATGGAGGGCGGCGAACGATTCGCCGACACCGTCGCGTTCCTGACCCAGCGCGGCATCCCCGTGATGGGCCATATCGGCCTGACGCCGCAATCGGTGAACACCATGGGCGGCTTTCGCGTGCAGGGCCGTGGGCCGGACGGCGAGCGCATCCTGATGGAGGATGCCCGCGCGATCAGCGAGGCCGGCGCGTTCGCGATCGTGCTGGAGGGCATCGTCGAGCCCGTGGCCAACGCCATCGCGCAGTCGCCGACGGTGACCGCCCCGACGATCGGCATCGGCGCGTCCGCGGCCTGCGACGGCCAGATCCTGGTGCTCGAGGACATGCTCGGTTTGAGCGACAAGGCGCCGAAGTTCGTGAAGAGCTTCGGCTCGCTGCGCGCCCACATCGAGGAGGCGGTGCGCACCTACGCCGACGAAGTCCGCTCCGGACGCTTTCCCGCCGCAGACCACACCTATGCTGCGCGCTGAGGGCGTCGTTCACCCTGTCGATGACTTTAATCCTCGGTAGCGCCTACCGAGCGATCGATAGGCCCTGTTCGTGCGTTACTCTCCGGATCAATCGGAGACGGCATGGACGCGCGCTGCATCACCCTGAACAACGAGGCCGTTCGCATCGGATCGGAGCGGCTGCTCAGCCATCTCCGGCGCGAGGGGCTCAACTACGACCTGTGGGTCACGGGCTCGAATTCCGGGAGCACGGTGCACCTGCGGGTCGACCAACTCACCGACAGCCTCGACAGCCGCATCCGCGCCGTGCTGGTCGGAACGGCCACCACCCTCGACCTCGCGACCCGTCCGGGGGCTTGAGGCGCCGCCGCATCGATTGACGCGATCCGGCCGATCCCCGACAAGGCGGCCGCCCGACGGCACGACCGCCCGTCGCGGTGTCCCCCGCCGCGCCGCCCTGGCCGATGCTGTTCAACTCCTTCGTCTTCCTCCTCGTCTTCCTCCCTGCGGCGCTCGCGCTGCACGCCCTCGTCGAGCGTCGTCGGCCGGGCTGGCGGCTGCCGCTGCTCGTGCTGCTGTCGTTCGTGTTCTACGGCTGGTGGGACGTGCGGTTCGTGCCGCTGCTGCTCGGCTCGATCCTGGCGAACTGGCTCGTCGCCCGCGCCTTCGTCCGGGCGCCGGCCCGCTGGCTGATCCCGGCGGCGATCGCCGCCAACCTCGCCGTGCTGGCGCTGTTCAAGTACCTCGACTTCTTCGCCGACCTCGCCAGCCTGGTTCCAGGCGTCGAGGCGCCGCGGCTCGGCTGGGTGCTGCCGCTGGGGATCTCGTTCTTCACCTTCCACCACATCATGTACCTGACCGACCTGCGGGCCGGCCGCGCGCCCGCCTTCGGGCTGACCAAGTACGCGCTCTACATCGCCTTCTTCCCGCAGGTTCTCGCCGGCCCGCTCGTGCGCTGGAGCGAGATCATGCACCAGTTCGACGAGCGCCCCTACGCGCGCCCGGACGCGGCGGAGCGGATCGGGCGCGGCCTGATGCTGCTCGTCGTCGGCCTGTCGAAGAAGGTGTTCTTCGGCGATCCGCTCGCCGGCTACGTCAACCCGGTGTTCCAGGCCGCCGCCGCCGGCAAGGCGGTGACGATGGCGGAGGCTTGGCAGGCGACCCTGGGGTTCACCTTCCAGATCTACTTCGACTTCTCCGGCTACACCGACATGGCGCTCGGCATCGCGCTGCTGTTCGGGCTAGTGCTGCCGCAGAACTTCGACGTGCCGTACCGGTCGGCGTCGCTGCGCGAGTTCTGGCGGCGCTGGCACATGACCCTGTCGCGGTTCCTGCGCGACTACCTCTACATCCCCCTCGGCGGTAACCGCCGCGGCCTCGCGATCCAGGTCGGCGCCCTGTTCGCCACGATGACGCTGGGCGGCCTCTGGCACGGGGCCGGGCTGACCTTCGTCGCCTGGGGGGCGCTGCACGGGGCCGGCCTCGGCGCGGGCATCCTGTTCCGCCGGGCGAGCCTGCGGCTGCCAAGCCTGATCGGTTGGGCGCTGACGTTCCTGTTCGTCGCGCTGACCTGGGTGCTGTTCCGCGCCACCAGCTTCGAGGCGGCGCTGATCGTGTTCAAGGGCCTGTTCGGCCTCGGCCCCGCCGGCACCGGCTTCAAGTGGCGGACGATCGCGGTGGCGGCCGCCGTGGCGACGGTCGGGCCGAGCGCCTGGGCGGCGGTCCACCGCCTGCCGCCGAGCCGGCTGATCGCCGCCGCCTTCGCGCTGCTCTTCGTCGTCGTGCTGCTGAAGATGGGCGACGACGGCAACTACGACTTCATCTACTTCCAGTTCTGATTCGATGCGCAGCCCGTCGCCTGCCACGGCCTGGTCCGCCTTCGCCCGCACCGCCGTGATCGCGGCGGCGGCGATCCTGTCCGGCTACCTCGCGCTCGCCGTCGCGATCGACCCCTACGACAGCGGGCGGTCGCGGCTGTTCTCCGTCGGCGCCGTCCGGCCGCAGGGGCCGCGCACGGCTCTGGCCGTCCGCGGGCGCGACCCGGCGTTTTCCGGCGCAATCCTCGGCAACTCGCACATCCAGCTCGTCGAGCCCGCTCGCCTTGCGGCCGCCACCGGCATCCCGTTCGTGCAGCTCTCCGTGCCCGCGACCGGACCGGGCGAGCAGCTGCTGATCCTCGACTGGTACCTGCGCCACCATCCCACGCCGGCAGCCCTGGTGATGGCGGCCGACGACTTCTGGTGCACCGACGACCCGGCGCTGCCGCCGGGCAAGCCGTTCCCGTTCTGGCTGCTGGAGCGCGACCCCGTCGCCTACGCGCTCGGCCTGCTGCGCTTCAACGTGGCGCAGGAGGTCGTCGGCCGGATCGGATGGCTGCTACGCCGGGCGCGTCCCGTCGCCCCCGCCGACGGCTGGTGGAACTACGAGCCGGATTACCTCAAGCTCGGCTTCGCCGGCGACGCGCGCCCGGCGCCCGGCGCGGGGGCGGCGACGCCGGACACG
>NZ_VRUT01000072.1:0-24075 GCF_008039465.1 Methylobacterium sp. WL120
TCACGCCGCCACCGGTAGTACGTCACCGAACTCACACCGAGCGCGCGGATTGCATCGGCCACGCTCTGGCCCTGTGAGATCAGCACGTCCGCCTGACGGAGCTTCGCGACGATCTCCTCGGGCTTCGGGTGTTTTGCCATCTCGTCCGTCCTCCAGGCTCAAAAGCCATACCAAAGGGCGGACCACTTCAATGGGGGCTGACCAGCTTCGCGCCGGAGGCCGCTGAATTTGACAAGGCCTAACAAGGTATGTGATTTACTAAAGGGGCAGCGGGCGCGAGTTGGGATACTAGTATGACGACGTACACGTTTAAGCCAAACGCGTCCCAGCAGTTCGTAAATTGGGACGATCCGACAGTTTGGGCGCAGGGCGTAGTTCCCAATAGCGCTGACGCGGACGTAGTATTTATGCCAACAACTTATGCTGGCAGCACGCTCACTTACACCTCGTTCGTGACAATCAAGACTGGAGAGATGTTTACGGTCCGCTCTATCAGCCTGGACCCCATCGACTATTTGACACTAAATGGCTCTCTTACCGTAGAGACTGATTTTACTGCCAGCGGAAATCTAGGTTTTAACGCAGGAGTACTGCATGCGCGCACAATCGAAGTAGGCGGGATCAGCTTTCAAGGGCAAGGAGACGTATTTGCCTCGACCGTAACGAATAATACGCGTATACTTGGCGCAAGCGCTGGTGGCAGTGGATTAAACATCAACGCTGAGAACTTTACAAATAATGGAACGTTGATTGCCGCCTCCGGAAATCTCAACCTTGTAGTCAGCACAGGCGGATTTACAAACCTGTCAGGCTCGACGCTCGTCGGCGGCGCTTATGAAGTCGATGGACCTACAACGGCAAGCATCCTATCGATCAACGCGGGTAGCGTCATCGTAGGAGATAGTGCTAAAATCACGTTGTCCGGAGGCATGATTACAAGCTTTGATCCCAGCGCTGGACGTTTCGTACCGCTGACGTCAAGTCTGCGAAGTGTCGATGCGGCCGGAACTTTAGCTATCATCGGTGCTCCGTATACGTTCGGTCCGCTGGACGTTTCCGGCACAGTTTCAATAGCCGGAGATGGTTATGGAACGGTTGGAACTGGATCTCTAACATCAAGTCAGCTGACCGTGGAGCCTGGCGGGCAGATCAAAGGTTACGGGTCGCTTAGTGGATCGATAATTAATAATGGATCGATCACGAGTTCGCTTCAACAGTATACATTGCACGTAGATGGGGACGTAAGCGGCAGTGGTTTGCTCGAAATTGGCCCTGGTGTGGCTGGTAACCAACCTGGGTTGGGCAACAGTATTAGTCCTTACTACAGACTTGAAGCTTCGCTTGAGCTTACTGGTAATGTTTCTCAAAATGTAAGATATGCTAATAACATTGGTCAACTCGTTCTTGACACGCCGTCAGAGTTCTCAGGCAAGATCGCTCCAGCCCAGCTTGGCGGCGATCATATCCTCCTTCCGAACATGTCGGCTCAATCCATCACCGGTACGTCCTACTCTGGAACTAGCGACGGTGGCGTGCTGAAAATCAACTACTCGACAGGCACAGTTGCTCTTGATTTTATTGGAAACTACGCTGCATCGAGTTTTACTTTTTCCTCAGGGCCACAACAACTATCCTCCGATCCGGCAAGCACGCTGATCGTCATAGGCCCGCAGAACGACTATCTCTTCGGCAAAATAGAACATGGTATTGGATCGAGTAACACCGCAGGCATCTACGCCCTCTATGTCGGTGTTCTAAATCGTGCTCCGGATTTACTCGGAATGGAATATTTTACAGGTCTCTCACAGAATGGTGCAAGCCTAACAGATGTCGCGAGCACCCTTCTTAGTTCTTCTGAGCGCGGCTCCGCCGTGCTCAGTCCAGACATTTTTGTGCAGAGCCTCTACACTAACATTCTTCATCGTTCTGCGGATAACTCTGGCTTAAATTATTTTAAAGACGAACTTGCTAGTGGAATTTCACAGGCCGCTGTTGCTGTACAGATTGCTACCAGCCCAGAGGCTCGTGCAAGCCTTCAACCGGCTTTTGATGCAGGCGTCGTCGTCCCGGATGCAGCCGACAGCGGTGTCGCGAGGCTTTATCATGCTCTGCTCGTGCGGCCACCGGACGCGGTTGGACTTAAATACTTTGAAGACAACGTCCATGGGATTGCGCCGACAGGTGACATCACGGCGATCAACCAAGGTCTCGCCGCAGTTGCAGCTTCCATCTATAATTCAAGTGAATACATGCGCTATCATAGCCCAGGCCCGAATGCAGACTATATTGAGAGCCTCTACATGAATGCGTTGGGACGTCATGCAGACTTGGGCGGTGCATCCTACTTCGCAAACCAGCTCTCTCAAGGCATATCGAGAGCGACAGTTGCTGTCGAGATCGCTAACAGTGCAGAGGCTCAGGTCCACCTTGTCGGTGTGGTTGAAGCCGGAGCACACATCCAGGGCTAGTATTTGATCTCTGGCGATGGAATCGGGCTGGGGTTTTGGTTGTGCTTTATCCTGCGAGTATGGGGACGGGCAGTGTCATCTTTCCCACGCTCTCGGCTCCGAATTGACTTGGGCTGTAGGCCCCGGTCTCGGATCGAAATACGCTGCAGAAGCACGTCTGATGGAGGATTTTAGGGCTGCATAGATGACCTACTGTTCGCATAAGTGGCACCTCGCGGCGTAGGGCTGGGCCGGGTGTGGCTTGGGAGTGACACCCGGCGGCTGGAGTGGACCCCATTTTGCCGGACAGGCAGCGGTTGGGTTTAGAGCGTCGACCTGGATCAGCGAGCCGCACCGCGGGTCCGCGCGGCGCTCGGCCGGCTCACGGCAGGCGAGGACAAGGACGGCCAGCAGGAAGGCGGCCGCCGAGACGAAGGCAAGGCTGTAGGCCTCGACCGGCTGCACCAGCATGTCGGCGAAGCGCTCGCGCGCCGCGCCGATGGTCAGCGCGCCGAAGGTGGCGCCGAGGCAGGCGGCGAAGGCGGGGCGGAGCATGGCGGTACCTCCGAGGGAACGAAACGCATCTCGAACTCGCCGCACCAGCTGGTCGCGGTCAGGATGGGCCACGAGGCCCGCCGTGTGTCTTCGCCAAAGTCCGGCGCGAACATCCGGCACTCGCCAGCCTGGGCGTTGGCAGCGGCGTAGAAGCGGCAGTTGGCGCACGTTGTCGTGTCGCCCGCCGGGGCGAGGATCTTCATCAGCTCACCTCATGACGATCGGCGCCGGCCGCGGCGCTTGGTGCTGCATGCGGGTATCGACCGGGCCCGGGCGCTCGACGGTCAGGTCGGTGGCGTTGTCGAGCACCATCACCGAGACGTCGCGCACGCCGTGCCGGCGAGCGAGCTGGGAGACCTGCGCGTCGATCGCGTCGGCTTCAACGCGGGTCAGCTTCTTGGCCGTGCGGACGACGAGGATGTCGCCGCTCTCGACGTCGAGGCGCTTCACCTGCAGGTCGAGGTTGGCGGAGAGAGGCGCTTTTAGTGTGAAGCGCAAAGCCGAGATCGAGCCGGCAGAAGCCGCACCAGCGCTCAAGGCTGACCTGACCCAATCGTCGGAGGCGATCGTTGCGTGCCGCTCCGCGAGGAGCTTCGCGGAGCAGCCCTCGCGCCTGCAGAGATCCTGCCGGTCGATGGGGCACGTGGAACAGTGCATCTTGTATCTCGGTTTGGCGTGTCGAGCGCCCGAGCCCGAGGCGACCGTTTGGTTCCGACAAGGGACTTATCGGAAGCGGCGGCAGATCGGATCGAGGCGCGAGGCGCGCGATTGCGCCCAGGCGAGAACGGTGCGTCGGAGCCAGCCGCGGAACATCAGCGTCGCGCCTCAGTCGATGCCGTCGTCGACCAGGTCGCGCACCATGGCGTCGCGCTCGACCGCCGTGTCGGCGAGCCGGTGGATGTGGAGTTCGGTCGCGCCGTCGAGCGCGGCCTGGGCCGCGCATTCGACGACACTGCCCAGATGGCCTGCGCCGAGAAGCACGGCGATTCCGTCCTCTTGTCGGCGGACGCCGAGAACCACGGCGCCGGGTGCCTCGATCATGGGGGCTGCAGCGAGGTCGTGGACGATGACGACGTAGCGCCGCCCCGACACGCCGCGCCAGGCGCCGAGAGCCACCGGCGGCGTGCCACGCAGTCCGGACGCGGTCCGGATGCGTACCTCGCGCACGGCAGGCTGGTCCGGCTGGGCCGCGCTTCGCAGCGCGAGGCTCCAAGACAGGGCGCGGCGGTTAGGTGTGAGGCCAGCGCGGCGCATCAGGTCAGCCCCGCTGCGGCATGCGTCTCGGCCAGCACGAACGCGGCCTGCTCGCGCAGACGGCCGATGCTGGCCCGATGGTGCGTGATCTCGGTGGCGATGCGGCGCGCCTCGTGGAGGAGGCGCTCCTCAACCTGCTGGGCCTCGGCGAGGTCCTTAAGCGCCGCGGCGACGCGGCCGGCGTGGTCGGCGAGCGGGGTGGCGACCATCACGCGGGCTTCCGGCGTTCGCAGCCGACCCTCACGTAGCGGCCCGGGCCCGGAGCGCCGAAGGCCTGCGCCGCCAGGACCTGGCCGGCGAGGCCGCACACGGCGACCGACGCGACCGGCTGGATCGCCACATCGAGGGCGTTGTCACGCCCGCAGTCCGGCCCCGAGACCGAGGCGGCACACACGAGGACCACGGCGAGGAAGGTGTTCATCGGCGGGGACCTTCCGAGGCTTCGAGGCCCGAGAGGGCGAGGATGACGAGGACGACGATCGCCGTGAGCAGGCAGGCGGCCGCGATCGGCGAGGTGCAGACGGGCAGGGTGACTTGGCCGACCTGCGGGCCGGCGTCGCCGACCAGGATCAGGACCTCGTCCATGGCGATCACCGAGCGAGAGAGCGTAGCGTTAGGCGGACGCGGGCCCGGCCCCGGCGAGGCGGTGGCCGTAGAGGCGCTCGGCCTCGGCCGAGAGGGCGCGGCGGTGCGTCAGCTCGCGCCGCGCGCCACGCGCCACGTCGATCGAGAGCACCGAGGCGGCGATCGTCCGCCGCACGGCTACGAGCGCGCGATCGGCGTCGACGATCCGGCGTAGGATGCCCGGCAGGCGGTCGTATTCGGGCTCGGTCAGCATCCGTAGCCCCACGAGGTCAGCGCCGCCGGAGCCGGGATCTCCGGCAGCGGCGGCTGAATGGCCCGCGCATGGGCGCGGTAGGTCGAGACGAACGGCTCGCGATGAACCGGCAGCTCGGTGCCGCTGACGATCGCCAGCTCGTCGAGATGGCTGGGCGCCGCGACGACTCGCATCGCGGCCACAACGGCCGCGCCGCGCTGGGCCGCGATCAGCGCCTTCATCGGGCGGATCGCCGTATGGGCGTGGACGACGACCAGGGCGCCGCCCTTGGGCAGGCCGGCGATCATCTTGGCCGCGGCGGCGGCGTGGCGCTTCTCGGCGGCTGTCACGAACGGAAGGCCTCACGCATGGCGGCAGCGAATTCGGGACGGGCGGCCTGCGCGGACGCTTCGTCGGCGTAACCGACATCGACGGTGCAGTCGCCGCGCACGCATCGAAGCGCGAACGGAAGCCGACCCGCGCCCGGCTGGTGCACGAGGGTGATCGTCATCGAGACCTCAGGGAGCGTCAGCGGAGGATGCCGGCGTGCGTGCCGGGCCCCGAGACCAGCTCGGCGTTGCCGCCGGTGATGAAGACGTATTCGACCTGGCCCGCGTACACCGCGTTGCCGAGGATGTAGCTCACGTTCGAGGGCCACCAGCGGCGACCGCGAGGCGACGGGATCTCGTCGTGGTTCAATCCGTCGGCGATCGCCTGCAGCCCCCGGCCGGCGCCGTTCTCCGAGAAGATCCGGAGCACCACCGCCGCGGTACGGTCCTCGATGGCGAGACCGCCACGGCCGTCCGAGACGTAGCCGTAGGGGATACGGCCGCCGGCGAACCCGCCTTTGCCCGCCTTCTGCATCCGGCCGCCCTTGGTACGGTCGACGATGGCGTCACGCTCGTTCTCAGCCATGGCCGAGAAGACCGAGAAGATGAGCTTGCCCGAGGGCGAGCCGGTGTCGATCGCCTCGGTGACGCTCCGGATCGTGACGCCGTGCGCCGTGTCGAGTTCGGCCGAGGTGGTGACCGCGAGGGCGATGTTGCGCGCCAAGCGATCGAACCGCTTGACCAGGAGCACCGAGAACCGCCGGTCGACGGCGAGCGCCATCACCTCGCGGAAGCCCGGGCGCTCCGAGGGTCGCGTGGTCCCCGAGATCCCGGGGTCGGCGATGACGTCGATCAGCTCCAGCCCGACGGCGTCGGCGTACTTCCGCACCGCGTCTTCCTGCGCGTCGAGGCCGAAGCCGCTCTGCGCTTGTTCTTCCGTCGAGACCCTGAGGTACCCGACGGCCAGCGTGCGGACCTCGGCTCGCTTGGCGGTCTGGACCGCATTCCTACGGAGCGCGAGCTTGACGCGATTGCTCTTCGCAGCCACCCGCAAGCCCCTGTTTTTGTTGATCTATTTTCGACGCCTCGAAGGCCTTTACTGTTTCTCTTGGGAAACAGGAAATCGGCCCAGAACGGCGCTGATCCTTGATCTCGGTCACCACCGACAAGGGCGGTTATCGGAAGCGACCGCGCTTCGGATCAGGCGCGCAGCACGCGGTCCCGACGACGTTCTCGATCGCGGATCATCGCGGTCGGGATCGGCAGCTGCGGGCGTCGCGCCGGGGGGCCTTCCCCGTCGCCGGCGTGCCGCGGCCAGGAGCCGGTGAGGTCGCGGTAGAGCCTGCGAGCCTGGTCGCGGATCTCGCCGAAGTCGGCCATGCAGGTTTCGGCGGTGCGACGGTGGCCGGGAAGGCGGTATCGATCCGTCGCCTGGCACAAGCCGAGCAGGCGCTCTTCGATGTCCTGGCTGGTCACGGCCGGGGCTCCGTCATCGGGTCGATCCTATCAGATCGCGCCCAACACGGGGAGCGGAAGAGGGTGCCGGATAACGCGCCGGCGCGCGCCCGTCAGGGAGGGGTGATGGCAGGCTGGCCGCACAGCCGTCCGCACCAGCCTGGCGCTGGATCTAGGTCGACAATCGGAATTGGCGCTGGCATCGATCGCCCACGAGAGCGATCCGTGCGGATTGAACCGCAGGGGGTGAAAGGCCTCTATCGGCCTGTGATCGTGCGGCTTGGCGGCTCGAGCATCGAAGGCCCGGCTCCCCGGGTAAGGCCGCTATGTCTGACTGGTCTGAAAAGCCGAGGGGGACAGCTACTTCATGGCCGGCCTCCGCGGTTGGCGGTCGGTGTTTCCGAAGCCCCCGGACGACGCCGTCCGGAAACGACAACGGCCCCGAGCGGGGGTCCGCCGAGGCCGTCTGAAAGTTCTGCCTCATCCGTATATGTCAAGCGGTTAACCCCAGTCAAGCACCGCCTTAGGGTCCCGTGGGCCGCGCCGGATATCCCATTGCTTCGGCAGCCGCGCGTAGGCGCTCCATCGACGAGGCATAGAGGGCCAGCTTCCCCTGTCCTACGGGCCAGGGCCGACGGGGGCTCGCATTGTCTTCGTTGTCGGAGAGCTTGATCAGGATGGCGCCGAGGTTGCCACTGTCGATGATTTTCGTGACCCGCTCTTCGTAGGAGACGCGGGTCTCCGGCTTCGTCAGCAGTTCCACCATGGTGACGACGTCGGGCGCGTAGCCCGCGTCGAGCAGGTCGGCCGCGGTGGTGGCGGTATCCTCGACGACGTCATGCAGCCATGCCGCCTGGACGACGGCGTCGACGTCGATCGGCAGCCGTGCGACCGAGGCCATGACGGCCCGCTGCTCGGCGGCATCCGCGACCCGCCGGAGGTGGTCGACGTATGGTTGGCCCGCCTTGTCGAACTGATCCGCATGCAGCGTGCGTGCGAGCAGTTCGGCGTCGACGGATGTTCGCATCGGCTCAGCCCGTGGCCGCCTCTGCGCTGGGGGCGGCCTTCACCACCGACTGCTTCCGCGGACTGTTCCGCCGACGATGCGCCAGAAGCCGTTGAACCAGGGCGTCCTCCTGCTGGTTCCGCAGCCGCTTCCGGCTCGACGGGTTGTCGAGGATCCGGCGGGGCTTCGCGGCATCGGCCTCGCCGGCCCACGGTCGCTGCGCAGCCGCCGGCGGCAGCACGCTGATGCTGGCGAGCTTGCCCGACAGGCGATGTGCCAGCAGGTCGACCGCCGCCCACCAGGCCGCATAGTCGGCACGCTCGATCAGGATCGCCTTCGCGCTCTCCCACTCGATCGCGCAATAGGCGCCGGTCGGGTAGCGATCCTTGTCCTTGGCACCGGAGACCTGCTCGATCCCATCCCGGACGACGAAGATCAGCACCTTACCGGTGTTCCCGACGACGGCCGATGGCTCCGGACTCCTCGCGAAGGTCGGACGGCTGCCGAGCCGGGCCTTGATCCGCACCAGGTCGAACAGCTGCCCCATGGATTGCGCCATCGCCGCATGCTCGTCGAGGCCGGGAGGCAGGTGAGTGAGAAGGCCGAGCTCGCCGTCGAAGCGATGGCCCTCGAAGCTCCGCAGCTCCTCGACCGCGGCCTCGATGATCAGGGCGTCCGGGTGCGCCTCGCCCATGGCCGCCGGGAAGCCAGGCTCCCGGCTGAAGTTCTCGACCCGACCACCGAGCGCGCAGATCTTGAACATCGGCGAGATCGACGGGTACCCCTGGGGGCTGAGGTCACCGTTCCCATCGCGCCGCTTCGGCAACTCTTCGCGGTACGCCCAGGTGAGGGCGTCCTCGATGTCCATCACCCGCTTGTTCGGGATGGTGTCGCGGCGCGTGCCGATCGGCGGGGCGTGAACCCGGCTCTGGCGAATGCCGCTGGCGTGCCGACCGGCCGGCATGCGGCGCTCGGGCGGAAGGGCGTGGGTGGTGATGCTGGACGATGCCGACGCGGTCACGGTGGTCCCCGGTGTCCTGTCCCGATCTGGAACGATCGGGCAACATCCACCTGATCCGACCTTAGTTTTCTCAGAGTCAACTGCGATTTACAGACCCACGTGCCTTAATGATCGCAGCATTGATCCCGGACGCGATCTCGGAGGCTGCCTCATCGCGGAGTCGGTACACCGTCGCCGACGAGCCCCATGAATGCGGATGCCGCCGGATCATCTCCTGGAAGCTCTCGCGCACTGCACGGCTCCGTGCCCACGCAAACAGGATGTCCCGCTTCAACGCCCAAAGCTTCGGATCTGCAAGGGAGAGGTAGTCGTTCGGCCAGTTGAGCGGCCGGATCTCAGCCGCGCTGCGCGTCTTCGGATCGGTGCCGAACGCGCGCTTCATCCAGAGCAGGACGTCGCCGCTCGTCCAGCTCGGGGTGTGCCCAAGCCAAGAGGGCAAAGGCGGATCGCTACTATCTAGGTATGTAATACTATTAATATCAAAAGAAATGGTTGCTTGCTTCATTTCTGCACTGCAAGGCTCCGGTCCGAACTCGGCGACCGTAAACTAGGTAGTCGAGCGCAGAAGGTGCATGTTGAGCTGCGCTTCCGACTTCAACGCGACGAACCGCTTTGTCGGACGCGTCGCAGCCTCTGCGATCGCCTCGGCGTCACGGTCGTCGTTCTTCTGAGGCTTGACGTAGGGGCGCACGTATTCCGGCGACATCAGCCGGATGGTGTGGCCTTGAGCGGCGAGCGCCCGGCTCATGTGATGCGCGCCGCAGCACGCCTCCATGGCGATGATGAAGGCCGGAAGCGTCGCGCCAAAGGTCATCACCGTCTCACGTCGCATCCGGCGTCGCAGGACGACCCGACCGGTCGCATCTTGCCCCACCAAGCTGCAGCTGTTCTTGCCCATTTCGATCCCGAGTATCGTAACGGCCATCGGTCCGCTCCATCCCTCGTGTGAGCCACACTGCAAACCTAGCAGTGAAGCCCGGTGAGGGGCGGGCCATCCATAAAGGGGGGCCGGCGACCGGTCCGAACCCGACCGACCGGGGCAAGCCGGGCACAAAACGCCACCTCGTCGTCGATGCCCGCGGCACGCCGCTCATGGTGAGCCTGTCGAACCATCGGTGTTGTCCTGACCGGGGCCAACACGCACGACAGCACCCAACTCGTCGCGACGCGCGACGCGATCCCGCCGGTGCGCTCGGGTCGCCGTGGACGCCCACGCCACAGGCCCGGCAAGCTGCACGCCGACAAAGCCTACGATCACCGCCGTTGCCGCCGGGAATGCCGGGCTCGCGGGATCAAGCCGCGTACCGCGCGCCGGGGCATCGAAAGCAGTCAGCGCCTGGGCCGCCACCGCTGGGTCGTCGAGCGTACGCTGGCGTGGCTCGCCCGCTTCCGCCGTCTGGCCATCCGCTACGAACGCCGCGCCGACATCCACCTCGCCTTCACCACCCTCGCCTGCGCCCTCGTCACACTCAATCAATGCAGACGGTTCTGTTAGACGCTCTTAGCCCCCCAATCCCCTCATCCTGATCAATCTGGTTGCCTGCCCTTTTTGCTTTTCCAGACAAATTTCTTGTTTGAGCGTCCCAAAATCGCATTTTAAGTCAAGGTGTGCTCGATAAGCGATAGACTACCAATTGCCACTGCCCTACGGAGCGGCCATCCTGCAGTTTAGGCTGAGTTCAGCCGCGGGCTGCTCAACTATAAATTGAAAGCATGCTCATGGCTCAGCCTTTTGACAATATCCAGCCGTCACTAGTCCTCAGCCAGACGATTGCACTGAATGGAAGTTATCCGTCAGGCAGCCAAGCTGAAGTAGATTCGTATGCTACAATTCATACGTACGCATTTTCATTTGCGCCTGGATCCGAGACACAGGCCGCAGGACAATCCATTCAAATTCAGCAAAACACAGCATTATATTCTGTATTAGGGACCACTTATGGTGGAAATGCAACTTATTTTAATCTTCCAAATCTTCAGGGTCGACTTACGGTAGGCCATGGGCAAGGGGCCGGCTTCGACAATGTTGAGCTTGGCGCTCTGCAAGGCAATAATAAGCAGTTGATTGCCCAACAAAATTTACCTTCATCTGGTGCTGCCGGCCAGAACATCGACAATCACCAGTCTGACATTGGGCTTAAGTACGGCATATGCGATCAAGGATTGTTCCCGTCCCAGGGCGGTGGTGGCAATGCTAACTTAATAGGAAGCATCATCTCGTATGCAGGAATTCGAGGCATTGAGAATGACGGTCCCAGTAACTACCTAGAATGCGATGGAAGAACTTTAAATATTAGTGACCATCAAAATCTATACTTCGTAATTGGCAATAAATATGGCGGTGACGGCCAAACCACTTTTGCCCTACCCGACTTACGCGGCCGGGCCATTGTTGGGGCATCCGACGGCAATCAATCGCACGCTGTTGGTGATAAGTTCGGAACTGCGGAAATATCCCTAAACGCCTCGCAAATTCCAGGGGCAAACAACTCCAATCCTCAACCCTTCAACAACCAGCAGCCCAGCTTAGCATTGAACTATATTATTTCCACAGATGGAATTTTTCCTAGTAGGAGTGGTTCAAATAACCACGATGGTGGTCAAGCTGTCTTGGGCGAGATCACCGCATTCGCCGGGGATCTTATACCAGGGGGTTATGCCTTATGTAATGGCCAAATGCTCCCTGTAAATCAAAATCAGGCTCTTTATAGTTTGTTTGGCAATACATATGGTGGGGACTCAACATATTTTGCGATGCCTGATCTCCGCGGTCGAAGTGTTGTCGCGTCTGGACAAAGTACGGATGGTGCCAATTTCTCAATCGGACAGAAATTAGGTGCCGAAGTTCATGTTCTAACGCTTGCAGAATTACCGCCCGGCGCTTCTGACCAAGTCCCGCCCACCGTCGCCAGCATCGTGCCCAGCACCATCGGCCCAACCAACGCCACCACGCTGACCGAAACGGTAACCTTCTCCGAAGCCGTCACCAACGTCGACAAGGCCGACTTCGCCGTCGTTGGCTCCGCTGAGGGTACCACCGCCACGGTCTCCTCGGTCGTCGCCACCGGCAATCCCGGCGTCTACACCGTCACCCTGACCGACGTGACCGGCAACGGCACCATCAAGCTCCAGCTACTCAACACCGCAACCGTTCAGGACACCGCCGGCAACGCGCTCACCGCTGGGGCCACCGGCACGGCGACCACCGTCGACCACATCGCCCCGACCGTTACCAGCATCGCGCCGAGCACCACCGGCCCGACCAACGCCACCACGCTGACCGAGACCGTCACCTTCTCCGAAGCCGTCACCAACGTCGTTGCAAGCGACTTCACCGTCACCACCACCGACGGCAACGCCACAGCGCACATCGCCTCCGTCACAGGCTCGGGCACCACCTACATGGTGACGCTCGATCAGGTGGCCGGCGACGGCTCCGTCCGCCTCGACCTCAAAAGCACCGGCACCAGCATCGCCGACACCGCGACCAACGCGATCCAGGGCGGAGCAACCGGAGCCACGACCGCCGTCGACCACACCGCGCCCACCCTGGCCATCACCAGTGACGTGGGCGCGCTTAAGGTCGGGCAGATCGCCACGATCACCTTCACCTTCAGCGAGGATCCCGGTTCCAGCTTCGCCTGGAACGGCACAACAGGCGACGTCACGGTCAGCGGCGGCGCGCTGTCGGCAATCTCGGGCACCGGCCTGACCCGCACAGCCACCTTCACCCCGACCGCTGGGGTAAACGCCGGCACAGCCTCAGTCAGTGTGGCAGCCGGCACCTATGCGGATGCAGCGACCAACCTGGGCCAAGCCGGCACCACGCCGAGCCTGACCTTCGACACGCTCGCGCCCACCGTCACCGGCATCGCGCCGAGCACCACCGGCCCAACCAACGCCACCACGCTGACCGAGACCGTCACCTTCTCCGAAGCCGTCACCAACGTCGTTGCAAGCGACTTCACCGTCACCACCACCGACGGCAACGCCACAGCGCACATCGCCTCCGTCACAGGCTCGGGCACCACCTACATGGTGACGCTCGATCAGGTGGCCGGCGACGGCGCCGTCCGGCTCGACCTCAAAAGCACCGGCACCGGCATCGCCGACACCGCGACCAACGCGATCCAGGGCGGCAGCACCGGAACGACGACCGCCGTCGACCACACCGCACCGACCCTGGCCATCACCAGCAACGCGAGCACACTCAAGGCCGGGCAGACCGCCACGATCACCTTCAGCTTCAGCGAGGATCCCGGTTCCAGCTTCGCCTGGAACGGCACAACAGGCGACGTCACGGTCAGCGGCGGCGCGCTGTCGGCAATCTCGGGCAGCGGCCTGACCCGCACAGCCACCTTCACCCCGACCGCCGGGGTAAACGCCGGCACAGCCTCAGTCAGTGTGGCAGCCGGCACCTATGCGGATGCAGCGACCAACCTGGGCCAGGCCGGCACCACGCCAAGCCTGACCTTCGACACGCTCGCTCCCACCGCCACCAGCATCGTGCCGAGCACCACCGGCCCGACCAACGCCGCCACGCTGACCGAGACGGTCACCTTCTCCGAGGCCGTCACCGGTGTCGTTGCAAGCGACTTCACCGTCGCCACCGCCAGCGGCAACGCCACGGCGCACGTCGCCTCCGTCACGGGCTCGGGCACCACCTACACGGTGACGCTCGATCAGGTGGCCGGCGACGGCGCCGTCCGGCTCGACCTCAAAAGCACCGGCACCGGCATCGCCGACACCGCGACCAACGCGATCCAGGGCGGCAGCACCGGAACGACGACCGCCGTCGACCACACCGCACCGACCCTGGCCATCACCAGCAACGCGAGCACACTCAAGGCCGGGCAGACCGCCACGATCACCTTCAGCTTCAGCGAGGATCCCGGTTCCAGCTTCGCCTGGAACGGCACAACGGGCGACGTCACGGTCAGCGGCGGCGCGCTGTCGGCAATCTCGGGCAGCGGCCTGACTCGCACAGCCACCTTCACCCCGACCGCCGGGGTAAACGCCGGCACAGCCTCAGTCAGTGTGGCAGCCGGCACCTATGCGGATGCAGCGACCAACCTGGGCCAGGCTGGCACCACGCCAAGCCTGACCTTCGACACGCTCGCTCCCACCGTCACCAGCATCACGCCGAGCACCACCGGCCCGACCAGCGCCACGAGCATCACCGAGCGGGTCACCTTCTCCGAGGCCGTCACCGGCGTCGATGCCAGCGACTTCACCGTTACTGCGACCGGCACGGCCAAGGCAGCCATCGGCTCGGTCACAGCCGTCAGCGCGACCACCTACGACTTGGTGCTGACCAACGTGGCCAGTGACGGCACTGTAAAGCTCGACCTTAAGGCGACGGGTACCGGCATCGCCGATGCGGCCGGCAACTTGGCCACCGGCTACACGAACGGCACCATCACCACCTTGGACAACACCGGGCCGAACACGCCGACGATCGCGTTGGCCCACGACACCGGCACAAGCAGCTCGGATCGCCTGACCAACGACGCCAGCCTCATCATCGGCCGCAGCGAGAACGGAGCCATCCTTTACCAGGTGGATGGAGGTGCCGCCTCGTCGAGCTACGATCCGAACGCGCTAGCTGACGGCCAGCACACGGTGTCGATCCGCGAGCTGGATGCGGTGGGCAACAGCTCGGCGAACGCAGTACTGAGCTTCACCCTCGACCGCACGGCGCCCAAAGCCTTGCTCGCCGGGGTATCGGGCCAAACCAACCACGAGACCGGGCACACCCTGATGGGCGAGCTTGGTGCGAAAGATGCCGGCCTCGTCGTCACGGTTCGCGATGGCACCACTGTCCTGGGCACCACGACCGCTGACACTGCCGGTCACTTCAGCTTCGCCTTCACCGACACCAAGGATGGACCGACACATAGCTACAGCCTCACGGCTTCGGCTACGGATGCTGCGGGCAACGCCTCCACCAGCAGCAGCTCCGTGTTTGCCTTCGACTACAGCGCCAACCGTGACCTGTTCGGAACGGTGGCGCATGACGCGGCGAGTCATCTGGGTCAAGTCTACGCACTGTATGAAGGGCTGCTCGGCCGGGCCCCTGACCAGGCTGGGGCTCGCTACTTCGTCGATGCCCTCGACCATGGTGCAACACTGAAGGACGTCACCCAGACGCTCCTCACCAGCAGCGAAGGCCAAAGCCATCTCAACGCCGCGGGCAACGCCGCCTACGTCGAGCAACTCTACGGGAGCGTGCTGGGCCGGACGGGCGATGCTGGCGGCAAGCAGGGTTGGGTCACGGCCCTCGACCAGGGCGCCTCGCGAGCGGACGTTGCCGACGGCTTCGTGTTGTCGAGCGAGCATCTGGCTCAACTCAAGGCTGGCTACGCCGCCGGTGTGTACCTTTCGGATACAACCGCCTCCGCTGTGGCACGGCTCTACCACGGCGTGCTCGATCGGGCACCGGACGCCGGTGGGCTTGCATCCTTCGCCGCGCAAGCCAAGTCGACTGGCTTGGCAGGCGTGGCGCAGACGATGCTGTCGTCGCAAGAGTTCTCAAGCACCCACGGCAACCTGTCGGACAGCGCGTTCGTGGATAGCCTGTACGTGGGGGCACTTGGGCACCATGCGGACATGAACGCGACGGCGTACTGGACTGGTCAGCTGGCGCAGTCCGGCCGGACACAGGTGGCGGTGCAGATCTCGGAAAGCGCCGAAGCCCAGGTGCACCTCGTCGGGGTAGTCGAGCAGGGCTGGCACCTCGCCTGAGACGACAACGGGTGGCGTGAAGCGATCGCGATCGTTTCACGCCACCTCGGCCGGCACCCGCAGCCCGATCTGGCGAGCGAGCTCGTCGCTGATTGGGAGACGGCCCCACATCACCTTGTCCCGACCGGCCGCCGTGGCCTGCGCGCGCTCACGTGCGCGGAACCGTTCGTTCGTCTTGGCCATCTCCGCGCGCTCGGGCGAGATTTCCTCTTCCGTCGATGCGCTGACGTCGGGATCGTCATGGCGCATCTCGGCCCTCACCGACTGCCAGTGCGCGACGGCGTTGGCGCGGTGACCGTCGGTGGCGCCGCTGTCGTAGAGCTCAGCATCAAGCACAGTATCGAGCCGGGCGAGCTCGGTATCGATCGGCAGGAGGATGTGCCGGCACTCGGCGACCACGTCGTGCGAGGAGGGCACGTCCCGGCCGTCCCACAGGCAGCGCCAGCCGGCCTTGCTGAAGGCCTGCCGCGCCCGCTCGACCACCCAGGTCGGCATGTCGCCGAGCGCCTCGAGGTAGAGGGCGAGCCGCAGGCCAGCCGCCTTCTCGGTCAGGGTGCCGTACTCTCGGCTGCGGGCGAGCAGCAGGGTCAGCGCACGGTTCAGTTCAGGACCCGGCGTCGGAACGAGGCTCGCCCGCAGCTCGGCCCGGCGCTTCTCCAGCCAGGCGCGCGCGTCACCGGCCGGAGCCTGCACGGCGGGGATGCGCCGGCGCCGGAAGTCCGCCGGATGGTCCTCCAGCCGGTTCACGAAGGCGCCCGTAAAGCGATCCATTTCCGGCGTCATCGTCGAAGGCGGCGTCGGCAGGCGGCGCTCGGTCATGGCCGAGGCCGAAGGTGGCGAGGATGTCAGCTGGGTCATCGGGGACTCCGATCATGTCGGCGGCGAGGGAGAGCATGCCGTTCGTCGAGCGGCGGGCGGGGGAAGGACCGGTGGCGCGGCGCGTCTCGCGGGCGGCGCGCTCGGCGGCCTCGCGGATCGCGGTGTCGAGGATCCCGTCGAAGGCCAGCAGCCAGTCGGCCTTCCGGGCGATCGGGCGGTGGGCGTTGGCCAGCGACCATCGGCGCATGGATTCGGCTGTGGCCCGGACGAAGGCTCGGTCGAAGCCGGCAGCCTCGGCGACGGCGTAGTGGCGCTCGTCCGGCTCGAAATCGTCAGGGCAGAGGGAAGCCCGGGGAGGGGGAGCCCCCTTGGGGGCCGTGGCCGCGTCAGCGGACGCGGGGGGTAGCGACGAGTCCCGAATCTCTCTCCTGGGGGATTCCCTGGTGGATTCTCTGGGGGATTCCTTTGGGGGTGACTGCAGTGTCACCCGTCGGGTGTCAGCGTTGTCACCCGTTGGGGTGACCGTCGCGGCTTCGGCGCGGCCCGTAACGGGTGACTGTGTGTCACCCGTACCCCCTTCGGCATCCTCCGCCGCACCACCGCTGTCACCCGTCTGCGGGCTTCCGGATCCGGGTGCGCGCCTGCCCGGCCCGGGGCCGCAGCGGGGTACGCCCCGAAGGTGCAGGATGTAGACGTTGCCCTTCCGGTCGCCCGAGGTGTTCGGCTCCACGTGCAGAACGTCGAGCTCCTCCAAGAGCTTCAGCTTGCGCTGAACGGTTCGCTCCGACTGCGAGCACTGGACTGCCAGGGTCGGGATCTTCGGCCAACACCGGCCGCTCACCGGATCGGCATAGTCGGCGAGCACCATCGCGACGAGCTTGGCGACCCCGTCGGGGATGTTGGTCCGCATGATGTGGCTGATGGCTTCGACGCTCATGAGGGCTGCATTCGTTCGGGCAAAAGCTCAGCGGTCGGCCGCAAAGCCGATCAGGCCTCGGGCACGCGAAAACCCGTCGCTTGAATCGCTGGTGCGATCGGCGTCAGGGCAGGGGCGGATGGAGCTCGCAGCGCAGGCCGCCGGCGATCCCGCCGAAAAGGACGGCGTTCGGGATCAGCAGAGGGGACCTGCGGGATGGGTCGGCGTCGGCCGGACCGGGCCGTTCAGTACGGGTCCGAGTTCGAGCACAGCCAGCAGGGCGCGCGAGAGGAATGAGCCGGGCGCGGGGGCCCGCGGGGGAGGGGCCAGAAGCGCTCCGGGAATCGAGACCGATTCCGAGTCTGGACGGAGTCGACGCTGTTCCGCGGCGCTCCGGAGGCCATGCTAGGCTCCGGGTCCGGGTGACGCCTGAGGCGTCGGGTGGGCGTGCGCGCCAGTCATTCCGCGGCCTCGAGGACGGCCGCCGGCGCCGGCTGGTAGAGGTTCAAGAAGTCGGGCCGCTCCAGGCGCTGGAAGGCCTCGCCGTAGGGCGGGTAGCTGCAGGCGCGCACCAGGTCGTAGAAGGCCTCGGGCTTCTCGCTGTTCTTGCCGACCGGCCAGCGGTGGTGCGTCGGGATCGACAGCGTCGCCTCACGCCGCGGCAGCGCCTCGCGCGTGCCCCGGCGGGCGAACAGGACGTGCTCGGTGCTGTTCCGGAAATCCCGGCCGAGCCCGATCTTCGGGTCGTTCCGGGTAAGATCGCCCGTCTCCTTGACCCAGGTGTGCATCGTCTTGTGCTCGAACCCCCAGGTCGCGATGAGCGACGAGGCGAGCGGGACGATATTATTGGTGATCCAGAGCCAGAGGTGACAGTTCTCCTCGGCCCAGTCTTGGACCGGCAGCTTCGCGATGTCCTCGAAGGACATCAAAGCATAGTCATGCCCGCCGGACGCCGAGATGTTGTCTTCGCTCCACGGCGGGTCGATCACCAGCGTCCGGAAGCGGGCCGTGGTCGGTGCGAGGGTGAGGACACGCTGCTCGTCGCGCAGGGTGTGGATGCGCTTCCACGCCGCCTGCGGCCGGCCGGCCTTGTCCATGACGCCGACGAGCTTGCCGAACAGGTCCGGCTCGGCTTCGGCCGCCTCGCAGACGTCGAACACCTTCTGGAGCCAGTCGGCGGTCTCACCCCAGAGCTGGGCGATGGTGCTCATCGCCTTGCGCCGCCGGCGGGCGGGATTGGTGGTCCGAGCTGACGGCAGTTCGGATTCGAGCGCGACGCGGAGGAGGGCGCGGCCGGCGAGGTTGACGTCGCTCGGCTTCCAGGAGGTGGTGACCAGCTCGCGGCGCGCGCCTTCCGGCGGCAGCGGGGTGCACGGGCCGGTCCCCGCACGATTCTCGCAAACCCAGGCCCAACCGACGTTCGGTGCTCCGCCGCGGTCCATCCAGGCAACGATGGCGCCCAGGCGGTCAGGTTCCGCCGATACGACGTCGAAGACCTTGATGACCCACTCGAGCCACAGCCGGCCCTTGCTCCAACGCTGAGCGACGACGTCGGAAGTCCGTATGGATTGGCTAATTTGACCAATCCATCGTGCGGATCGATTGGCTCGCGCAGCCACCTTTTCGACGTCCAGGATCGCGCGCGCTGCGACGTTCACTTCGGACAACGACCACGACCTCGGGCTACGCATCACGCCGTCTTGCGAGAGAGTCAGAGTGGGAGTGGGGAGGGTGCGCGGGCGGGCGCAACCGGCCGTCATGCCGGCGCGATCTCGGGCACGAGGTCGAAGGCGGCCTGCGCGGTGGGCGTCGCGATCGGCGCCGTCGTTGCTGCCTGGTCCGGCGCCACGTAGCCGGCCTCGTGCTCGAAGCGCATCGTCGGCGGGACGCACGGCGTGCAGAACCAGACGTCGTTCGGGAAGCCGCGCTCGGCCCATTGCTCGTTACAGCCTGGACGGTGGCAGGGATGTTTCGCCGGCTGGAAGGCGGGCCGCGCCAGCGCGGGGAGCTTCGAGGTCGCCATCAGCGGCCCACCGCACGGTCGCCGGCGCCCCGAACGTTCGACAGCGTCATCCCGGCGCGCAGACCCTCGAGGCGCGCGGCCGCGCGCACGCCGGCGAGCAGCACCACGTTCACGCCCATCGCTAGGAGGGCGGCGAGCCCGGGATGCACCATGATCGCCGTGAGGACGAACGAGGCGATCGCGAGCCAGAAGGACAGGCCGGGTTTGGGCGTGCGGGCGAGCATGGTGCGGCTCAGTTCCCCGGCTTCGCCAGGGCCTTGATCGCCGGCCCGGCCGCCGTGAAGGCGCGTAGCACCTTGTCGTAGGCGCCTTCGTTGCCGGAGATCCACGCCGTCGACGTGACGAACAGAGCCTCGACCGTGATCGTCTTCACCGGCTTGGTGCCGAAGACAACGCCGCCCGGCTGGATTCGCGGGTACGTCCCGGCCGGGATCTCGCCGTAGCCGTAGACTGCCTTGCCGCGGGAATCCTTGGCCACCCCTCCCATGTCCCAGTCGTCGGTGCCGGCCAGGACGACGCGATCGCCGAGCGCGGAGGCATCGTCCTTCATGAAGGAGGCGCCGGGCGCGCCGACGTAGAGCAGGCATTGCACCTGGCTGCCGTCGGAAACGGCGGACAACGCCCGCACCCCGCTGCGGGGATCGGTCTGCACCGGCCCGTAGCGCTTCTTGTCGGCCAGCACGAAGGCGTCCCATGTCGTGCGGGCACCTGTGCCATCCGGGCCGACCGCGACGGTGTTCACCTTTGTCAGGTCGGTGACGCGCCCAATCCCGCTGGTGCGGTTGCAGAGCAGGTGGGCGTCCTCGGCGTAGAGCACGCCAGCGCGCTCGATTCCGGATAGCGCCTGGGCGTTGCGGGAGGAGAACACCAGCATCGCGTCAGCCTGGACGAAGGCGCCGTCGCACTGGCCGGCGATCATCTTGGCCAGGTTGTCGAGCGAGCCTTGGCTCGCCACGACCTCGACGGGGACAGACGTCGAGGTCCGCTTCAGCAGGTGGCCGGCCTTGAAGTAGTTGCCGGTGTCGTAGCCGGTGCAGAGCCGGAATCCCGGATCGGCCGCGGCGGGGGCGGCGAACAGAGAGGAACCGAGCAGCAGACCAGCGAGCAGCGCGCGCATGGATGATCTCCGAGAGGGCTAGCGGGACGAAGAGGGAAGGGCCGGTGCGCCGGCGGGATGCTCGATCACTGGCGTCGCGAGCTGCGGCAGGACCATCCAGTCCTCGGCCAGCATGTCGGCTTGGCTGGGGAGCCACGGCACGAAGTCCCCCTGCACCGTCCACATGTCGATGTGCGGCAGGTAGTTGAACCTAGTGCCGACCGGGATGCCGGCCTTCGCGAGCGGCCTGCCCTCGTCGACGGTGAGACCGGTCGAGCCGGGCACAAGCAGCAGGAACATGCCCCTGCCGTTCCACCCGGCGCGGGTGACGCGGCCGCCCGCTTTCAGCACCTGCAGGGCCTCGCCGAACTCGATCGCTCGGCCATCGAGGGCGAGGTCAGGACGGGTTGCCTGGTAACCGGACTCGATCACCTGAATGGTGCGCGTGCGGTGCGGGTGGAACGTCGACAGCATGCCGGGCAGGACGAGTGTCCGCTGCGAGGCGATGGCGGCACCAGCCGCGTTCAGATCGATCGCGACGATCTCCGCTGGCGCCGGCGCATGGTCGGGGACTTGGACAGTAACGGTCAGGGTCACGGGGCTCTCCTTCAAGCGCCGGGTGGCGGGTGGAGGTCGGTGTGCTGGCCGCGGGACCAGAGGCGCCACAGCCACTCGCGCGGGCGCCAGATGCTCTCGGGCATGCGCGGGTCGACGAGGTTGGCCGCGATGCCGATCGCTGTGGTGATCCAGAGGGGACCACGCGCGATCGCGCGGAGAAGCGCGGCGAGGCCCATGCGGGCGATGAGGACGAAGCCGGCGAGCTGCATCACTGCCCGCCTTCGATCTGGGCGCGCAGGGTCGCGATCTGGCGCTCGATGCGCTCCCGCTCCTGGCGGCGCGCTTCGTCCATCAGCCACAGCGGGGGGTGGTCGAGGATCACGAGCAGGACCTCGGCGTCATAGGCGCCGACGAGCTTGCCCAGCGCCCAAAGGCTCGGGGCCGAGCCTCGATCGAGCCAGCGGGAGATCGTTGCGACAGGAAGCCCCGTGTCGGCGGCGACGTTGTCGGCCGTCTTCAACGGGTACTTCGCGCGCAGGAATGCCGCGACGCGATCCGCAACAACTGTTCGATCCTCGCATGCACCTGTTCGGCTATCCACCACAGGTGTGGGTAGCTTCCTGGGCGACTGTTTCATCGGCTTCCTCGATGCTGGGTGCATCGAGGAAGGCCGGCCAAACGGGTCGGTCGGGAACAGCGAGGCGGTCATCGGCCAAACCTCGTGAGGAGGGCAGACGATCGATGGTCGAGAGCGCGCACCGGGGCTGCCAGGCTGACGGGTGCGTGCGGGAAGGCGAGGGCGGTTCGCGTCATGCGAGCCGCCCTATCGCTATGGCGACGAGCGCGATCGCGCCGCTGGCGCAGACGACCGTCCGGACACCGTCGACGGCGATCAGCCCGACATCCCCATCGGAGAGGGAGTCGAGCATCCGAAGCCCGAAGTTGAGCGTCAGCAGTATCAGCGCCGAGGCAAAGGCGAGCAGGAAGAACGCTTCCATGTCAGCGCCCCGCTCCCGAAGGAGCCGGGACCCGAAGGCCCCGGTCAAGTCTAGTGAGGAAACGCCCGCCATGGGCTCTCCGGCCGGCGGATGCCCTCCAACCGACCGAAGCTGGGTCGATCCTCAAGGTGCGGACCAGGATCAGTGCAGGCGCAGACAAATCAGAGCGGGGGCCGACGCCCCGACCCGTCCGCGCTGCTACCATCGGGACTGCGACACCACTGATGGAGCTGGAAATGGAATCGGAAGAGACGTTCGCCTTCGCCGTGGAAACGTCGGCCGAGATCGAGGTCCTCCGGCAAGCGGTGGCGTACCTGATGACGCGCGCCCTGCTGCCGATGTCAGCCGCCGGCCGCGATGCGGCGCTCTCCACCTTTGTGGAAGAGGTTGGCGACATGCCGCCGAATATCGACCCGGTGACCCCGGCGGCAACACGGCTCTTCGAGGCGATCGCCGCAGCGATGCCGGACCACGCCGCCCGCTTCGCCGGCAGCGTGCGCGCTGTCCTGGCGCAGTACCCGCCTGGCACAACGTCCACCCACTGAGGCGAGGAGAGAAGCCAGCGCATCACGCAGCCGCTCCGGTCTTGGTGGCATCGATTGTTGAGGTCTGAACGCCCGCCAAAAGGTCGCCGGCGGTAACCTTGCCGCCAGTGCCCTCAACGATTTTCCGAATGGTCGCGCCCCGTGGATCACGCTCCCCCCGCAAAATGCGGGAGATCGTCGATGCAGGCACGTTGATCAGTGCCGCGAACGCAGCAGGCCTGATTCTCTGCTCGGCAAGGTAAGCGGCCAGATCCATCCCTCATGACTTTGCCAAATGGCGAAATATGTCAAGCGTGGATTTGCCATTTGGCTCTGGTTGCCACACCGGGCGTCCCGCATTTTTGCCGGATGGGGATGCCGGAACTCAAACGGCGCCGGAAGGCGCTGAAGCTGTCGCTGGATACAGTCGCGCAACGCGTCGGCCTGTCGACTTCCCAAGTGCAGCGCTTCGAGACCGGCGAGCGTGAGCCGAAGAAGAGCGACCTTGAGCGCCTGGCGGCCCTGCTCGAATGTCGCGTCGAGGACCTTCTACAGGGTGCCTCTGAGGCACGCCCCGCGCCGGCACCTCTGCGCAACCTGCTTCCGATCCCCCTCGCCGGGCGCACCGCCGCTGGCGTTTATCGCGAGGTGGTCGAGTTCAACGATGCCGAGCCAGATTACGTCTTCGAGCCAGAGGACGAGGATTTTCCTAAGGCGCGCCGGTTCGCGCTAGAAGTCGAAGGCGACAGTATGAATCAGGCCGACCCTCCGATACCGGATGGAGCGCGCGTCGTGTGCGTTGATTTCGGCGAGACGGGTCAGCCCTTTCAGGACGGCATGATCGTAGTCCTGCAACGAACAAGAGAGGGCGGCCACCTCATAGAATGGTCAGTCAAAGAAATCGAATTGCACGACGATGAGGTTTGGTTCTGTCCTCGATCGAGCAACAAGAGGCATAAGCCCATCAAGGTGGTTAACAACCCTTCGTCCGACGAGTGGAATACGCTCGAAGTTATCGGTCTGGTTCGCGATGTCTCGATGCGTGTTCGAGCTTTCAAGCAACGACGCCCTGTCTAGGGTCTCGACTCGATCAGCACTAGAAGGCGACGATGGCGGCGAGTGCAACGGCTGAGGCGTAGTTGCAGGCGAGCTTGTCGTAGCGGGTTGCGGTCCTATGGAAGTCTTTGAGGCGGTTGAAGTCCGTCTCAATGCGCTAGCGTTAGCGGTAGCGAGGCTTGTCGTAGCGGATCTTCCGCTTGCGGCCACGCTTGCCCGGGATGATCGGGGTAATGCCGTGCTCCCGCAGGTCGGCGCGCAGCCAATCGGCATCATAGCCCTTGTCAGCGGCCAAGCGACAGATCCGACCGGGAGCCTCAGCCAGCACGGCTGGGGCGGTGGTGACATCGCTGCCGTTGCCAGGCGTCAGCAGGAGGACGCCGGGGCGGCCGAGCACGTCGGTGAGGGCGTGGATCTTGGTGGTCTGGCCGCCACGCGACGGGCCGATGGCCTGCGT
>NZ_VRUT01000073.1:0-23729 GCF_008039465.1 Methylobacterium sp. WL120
CGTACTTCCACACGATCTTGGCCTCGTGGTCGAGGTCGAGCGCGTAGACGATGTTCGGGAACGGCGTGTGGACGTACATCATGTTGCCGACGACGAGCGGCGAGCCCTCGTGGCCGCGCAGCACGCCCGTCGAGAAGGTCCAGGCGACCTGGAGGTTCTTGACGTTTCCGGCGTTGATCTGGTCGAGCTTGGAATAGCGCGTGTTGGCGTAGTCGACCGTCTGAAGAACCTGCTCGGCGGGGTTCGCCAGGTGCTTCATCAGGTCTTCAGCCAAGGCCGGGGTGGCAACCGCCAGGCCAGCGCCGAGTGCGAGTAGATGGATTTTCATCGGGCTCGTTCTATCGATCGGATCGCGTGGCGGCAGCCCCCCCTCTGTCGACGGGCAAAGGCCATGATCTGTCGGCCACGAAAAAGCGCAGCCTCCCTGCGGAGACTGGGCTCGATCGAACAGCGATACAGCGACGCGTGAAGAAGCCCTCAGGCCGCCTTCTTGTCCCGCCCGATCAGCTTGCGGTTGATCAGGAGCTCGGCGATCTGGACCGTGTTCAGGGCGGCGCCCTTGCGCAGGTTGTCCGAGACGCACCAGAAGTTCAGGCCGTTCTCCACAGTCGCGTCCTCGCGGATGCGGGAGATGTAGGTGGCGTCCTCGCCCGCCGCCTCGTGTGGGGTCATGTAGCCGCCGTTCTCGCGCTTATCGATCACCAGGATGCCGGGCGCCGAGCGCAGAATCGCGGTCGCCTCTTCGGGCGAAATCGGGCGCTCGAACTCGACGTTGACGGCTTCCGCGTGGCCGATGAACACAGGCACGCGCACGGCGGTGGCCGTGAGCTTGATCTTGGGATCGAGCATCTTCTTGGTCTCGGCGACCAGCTTCCACTCTTCCTTGGTGTAGCCGTCCTCCATGAACACGTCGATGTGCGGGATGACGTTGAAGGCGATGCGCTTGGTGAACTTCTCCTGCTTCACCTCGCCGGCCGTGAACACGGCGCGGGTCTGGTTGAACAGCTCGTCCATCGCGTCCTTGCCGGCGCCGGAGACAGACTGGTAGGTCGAGATCACCACCCGCTTGATCGTCGCCGCGTCGTGCAGCGGCTTCAGTGCCACGACGAGCTGGGCCGTCGAGCAGTTCGGGTTTGCGATGATGTTGCGCTTGGAAAAGCCGACCACCGCGTCGGCGTTCACCTCGGGCACGATCAGCGGCACGTCCGAATCGTAGCGGAACGCCGAGGAATTATCGATCACGACGCAGCCCTGCGCGCCGATGCGGGGCGACCACTCCTTCGAGGTCTCGCCGCCGGCCGACATCAGGCAGATGTCGGTGTCGGAGAAGTCGTAGGTGTCAAGCGCTTTGACCTTGAGGATCTTGTCGCCGAAGGAGACCTCCTGGCCCTGGCTACGGCGCGAGGCCAGCGCCACGACCTCGTCGGCGGGGAAGGCCCGCTCGGCGAGGATGTCCAGCATCTCGCGGCCCACGTTGCCCGTGGCGCCGACGATGGCGACCTTGTAACCCATCTCGAAGACTCCGCTTGCCGTGCAGCGATCCCGGCCTCCGCCGGCCGCATCGGCCCATGACCCGTAGGCCCCGCGACGTCGCAAGGCAGGACCTTCGGAAGGCGGGAGCAAGGCGCCGGGGTCGCGCGCCTGTCAAGGGCGGTCGCGGCATGCCTCGGCCCGTCCGCCATGCTTCTCCCTGCGCGACCAAGCCCGTCGGCCGCGACAAGGATCGATTCACCGCGTGACGAGAAACGCCGCCGCGGAGGCCGGCTTGGAAAGGTGGGGGGAGGGGATCGGGGCGGATGGTGCCGGCGCTTTCCCGAGGCGCGACCGCATCCGATGGCCCCAGACGAGACGTTCCCCGACCTCGCCCCCGCGGCACCCGCGCCGCGGCGGTGGCAGTTCGTCGCCTTCACCGGCCGGGCCGTCGGCGCCGTGCTCGTCATCGGCGCCTTGAGCCTGTTCTCGCGCGAGACCAAGCGGCCCGCCGATCCGCCCGCCCCGGCATCCGTCACGACGACCGATCTCGGCATCGCCTTCGTCCCGGCCATGACGCTGAACGCCCGCCCGGTCGCCCCGGCCGCCGGCACCGGGCGCCTGCGCCTCGACCGGGCCGGCGAGCCGGTCCGGATCGAACCGCCGCGCAACCCGCAGGAGCAGACGCTGGCAAGCGGCGACTTTTCGGCGATCGAGGAGACGCACCTGCGCCTCACCCTGACGCGGGACGCCGCCGAGCCGCAGCCCGGCCTCTTCGTGACCCTGGCACGGCGCGCGGCGGAGGGCCCGAACCTCGCGGTGGTCCGCACCGGCACCCGCGGGCGGGTCGCCACCAAGTTCGGCGCGGTCGAGACGCTGGAGGCGACCTTGTCCGGCGACCGGCGCCGGATCTGCACCGGCTTCGTCACCCTGGAGGCCCGGCCGGTTCGGGTGGACGGCTGGCTGTGCGCGCCTCTGGGACAACCGCCCGAGCCGCGCGCGCTCGCCTGCGCCCTCGACGGCCTCGCGCTGGACGGGCGCGCGGACCCCGCCACCGACGCCGTCTTCACTGAGGCCGAGGCGCGTCGCGATCCGGCCTGCGATCCGATCCGGGCGCTCTCGGCGCAGGACCTGGCGGGTCGCACCGGCTCGATCGCGCCGCGCCGCACGACGCCTCCGCCGAAGCGGCCCCGTGCGTGATTGGGGCAACATTGCGGCAAAACACGTAAGCTCGGCCGTTTTTCCGGAACCACGGCCGCGCTCGGGCGTCTACTGCGCAACAGGCACCGGATTCTTAATCTCTCGGCGCCATACCAGACCCGCATTCAAACAAGGTGCGTCATGCGCTCGATCAAGATCGCCCTGCTGGGCGCCCTCACCGTCACCAGCCTCGGCTTCACCGCTCAGGCGCAGGACGGGTTCGGCCCCGGCTACCGCGTCAGTCGCCCGCTGCCGATCCGCATCCGCCCGCGCAGCTGGCTCGACGCCGGCAACGTGGTCGAGCCCGGCAACGGCTCGGTGAGCAACCCGGCCACCAACCCGGTGCTGATCGCGCAGTCGAACCAGCTTAACCCGGTCTACGGCCGCAACGACGGCTACGGCGGTGGCATCCTGCCCGATCCGATCACCAACGGCCCGTTCATCGGCGCCCGGTCGAGCGCGATCCGCAACGTCGACTTCTCGGCCGTCGACGCGATCGATCCGACCTCCTACGTCTCGCGCTACGGCAACCCGTACTAAGCCGGGCCGAAACTCACCTGTACCGATCGGGGGCGCGCAGCGAGAGCTGCGCGCCCTTTCTCGTTCTTATCCGCTTGCGTTCTTGGCGGCTCAGGCCGCGCGGGTGCGAAGCTCAGCCGCGATCGTCTCGGCCATGGCGCGCGTGCCGAGGACCTTCGACCCCTCGCCGGCGATGTCGGCCGTGCGCGCGCCGCCGGCGAGCGCCGCGGTGATCGCGCCGTCCACGAGGTCGGCCGCCTCGCCGAGGCCGAACGAGTAGCGCAGGCACATGGCGAGCGAGCCGATCATCGCGATCGGGTTCGCCTTGTCCTGTCCGGCGATGTCGGGGGCGGAGCCGTGCACCGGCTCGTACAGCGCCTTGCGGGTGCCGCGGGCGTCGACCGCGCCGAGCGAGGCCGAGGGCAGCATCCCGAGGGAGCCGGTCAGCATCGCCGCGACGTCCGAGAGCACGTCGCCGAACAGGTTGTCGGTCACCAGCACGTCGAACTGCTTCGGGCGCCGCACGAGCTGCATCGCGCAGTTGTCGGCGAGCACGTGCTCGAGCTCGATGCCGGCGTGGTGGCGGGCATGCACCTCGGTGACGACCTCCTTCCACAGGACGCCGGACTTCATCACGTTGTGCTTCTCCGCCGACGCGACGCGCCCGGAGCGCTTGGCCGCCAAATCGAAGGCGACGTGGGCGATCCGCTCGATCTCGGCCGTGGTGTAGACCTGCGTGTCCACCGCCCGCTTCGAGCCGTCGGGCAGGGTGGTGATCTCCTTCGGCTCGCCGAAATACACACCGCCGGTCAATTCGCGCACGATCATGATGTCGAGGCCCTCGACCAGCTCGCGCTTGAGCGCCGAGGCGTCGGCGAGCGCCGGATAGCAGATCGCCGGGCGCAGGTTCGCGAACAGGCCGAGATCCTTGCGCAGGCGCAGCAGGCCGGCCTCGGGGCGGATGTCGTAGGCCACGCCGTTCCATTTCGGGCCGCCGACGGCCCCGAGCAGGATCGCGTCGGCCGCATCCGCCTTGGCCAGCGTCGCGTCCGAAAGCGGCTTGCCGTGGGCGTCGATCGCCGAGCCGCCGACGAGGTCGGCCTCGGTCTCGAAGTGGGCGAGCCCAGTCTCGGCGAGCGCCGCCAGCACCGTCTGGACGCCGGCCATCACCTCGGGGCCGATCCCGTCGCCGGGCAGGAGCAGGAGCTTGTAGGTGGCCATGATCTGATCGTTCCGGAGGGCGGAGGGTCGGCGGGGTGTAGCGATGGGTCGCAGCGCTTGGCAAGGTTTCGGGCCAAGCGCCGCGAACACCGCCCGCGGCCTGATCTGATACGACAGCAAGAAACGGGGTGCGCGGCGACCACCAATTGCGTCCGGTAGGGGCCTAAGGAGCCCCCGATGAAAGCCTTCCGCTGTATCCCGATGAAGACTGAGACCGCGGAGCGCTTCCGATGCTCAGGTCATGACGACTTCGGCAACGCGCTGCACCGGGTGGTTGCCGAGCCTCACAAGGGATTCCCATGCCGGCACTGCCTGCGCCTCGCCGAATCCGGCGAAACCATGCTGCTCGGCTCCTATGCGCTGCCGCAGCCGCGGGGCATCTATTGGACGCCGAGCCCGATCTTCCTGGACGCCGACGCCTGTCCGCACTTCGCAGCCGACGATACGCTCGCGCCGACGGTCGCCGCGAACCCGCTCGTCTCGGTGCGGGCCTACGATGCCGAGGATTTCTGCCTGTACGATCTCGGCCACGTCTGCGCGGGCGCCGAGGTCGAGGGACCTTTGCGACGCGCGCTCGCCGATCCGCGCAGCGTTTTCGTCAACATCCATACAGCCAAGCCCGGCTGCTGGCTGGCCCGTGTCGAGCGCGCGGCGTGAGGCTTCGCCTCAGGCCTTCCGCGCCACCGTGAACCGCGCCGCCTCGCGCAGCGTCTGCGCCCGGTCGCCCCAGCGCGAGACCGCCTCCTCGCAGACGCCGACGAGCCGATCGCATTCGGCCCGCGCGCCGTCGAGGCCGAGGCGGTCGACGAGCGTCGCCTTGCCGGCGTCCTTGTCCTTGCCCGTGGCCTTGCCCATCGCTTCCGGCGAGGCCTCGCGGTCGAGGATGTCGTCGGCGATCTGGAAGGCCTGGCCGAGCGCGAGGCCGTAGCGCAAGAGCGCGGCGCGCTCGTTCGTCGTGGCGCCCCCGACCATCGCGCCGGCCTCCACCGAGAAGGCGAGGATCGCGCCAGTCTTCATCGCCTGCATCCGCAAGGTGTCGTCCACGTCGAGGGAGACCGGGCCGAAGCGGCCTTCCGCGGTCAGGTCGAGGAGCTGGCCGCCGACCATGCCGCCGAGGCCCGAGGCGCGGGCGAGGCCGAGGACGAGGTCGGCGCGGATCGACGCGTCCGGCTGCCAGGTCGGGTCGGCGACGATCTCGAAGGCCAGGGTCTGCAGCGCGTCGCCGACGAGGATCGCGGTCGCCTCGTCGTAGGCCTTGTGCACGGTGGGCTTGCCGCGGCGCATGTCGTCGTCGTCCATCGCCGGCATGTCGTCGTGGACCAGCGAATAGCAGTGGACCAGCTCGACGCCGGCGCCGGCGGCCAGCGCGCCGGCCTCCGAGCCGCCAAGCATGCGCGCGGTCTCGACCGCGAGGAAGGGGCGCAGGCGCTTGCCGCCGCCGAGCACCGCGTGACGCATCGCCTCCATCAGGCGCGGCGGGCGCGCGATCTCGCCGGGGCCGACCTCGGGGCCGAGGCGCTCGACCAGGAAGGTCTCGACCGTGTCGGCCACGCGGGCGAGCTTGTGGGAAAACCCGTCGTCGGCGGCATGCTCGGTACCTTGCGACTTGACCGGAGCGGGGTGAGCCTGCGTTGAGGTCATCGGGAACGGGCCTTGGCGGGAGTGGGACGCGACACGGTGCGGGCGGACGATAGCAAAGCGGCGCCGGGTCGCGACGCGCAGAGTACCGAGGCGCGGGACCTGAGGTCGCTGGGACGCCCGCAGCCGCCGGCTCCGTCACGGCGGGTCCGGAAGCTCGTCGGGCGCATCCTGCTCGTCCCGGCGGTCGGGCTCGTCCTCATGCTCGCGCTGGCGCTGCTCTATAGCGCGGTGACGCCGCCCTCAACCCTGATGCTCGGGCGATGGTTGACGCTCCAGCCGGTGGCCCGCGAGGCGGTGCCGCTCTCCGCCATTGCGCCGGCCCTGGTCCAGGCGGTCCTCGCCTCCGAGGACCAGCGCTTCTGCCTCGACCACGGCGTCGACGTCGACGCGCTGCGCGACGTGGTCGACGACGAGGACGGGCCGAGCCGCGGCGCCTCGACCATCGCGATGCAGACGGTGAAAAACGTCTTCCTCTGGCCGGGCCGCTCCTACGTCCGCAAGGCGCTCGAGATTCCGCTCGCCTTCCTGATGGATACGCTCTGGGGCAAGCGGCGGATGATGGAGATCTATCTCAACGTCGCCGAATGGGGCGAGGGGATCTACGGCGCCCAGGCCGCCGCCCGGCACTGGTTCGGCAAGAACGCCCGCGACCTCAGCCGCGGGGAGGCCGCCCTGCTGGCCGCGACCCTGCCGAACCCGATCCTGCGCAGCGCCGGCAAGCCCTCCCGCGGGGTGCGGTCCCTGGCCGGCCGCATCCAAGGCCGGATGGGGCAGGTCGAGGGTCTGATGGGGTGCCTCAAGGGATAGGCTTTTGCGCAGGCCCCGGGTTCGCAGGCCGCCCGGATGCGGTTAGGGAGCGTGATCCAAGCGAGAACGGACGTCATGGCCGGCACCACAGAGATCACCCTGGAGCGGATCGCCCTGATCCGCCGCCTCGTCGTCGGCTGGAACCCGGACGGGGCCGGCGCGCCGATGATCCACCCGGACGCCCCCTACGGCTCGACCTCGCGGGACGACGACATCGCCAACGTCACCGGCGACGACGAGGGCGCCGACGCGGAGCACAGAGCGGTGGGCGCGGCGTTCGCCGCCTTCGTCCGGCACGCGGTGCTCAAGCCCGGCCGCTACCAGTACCACAACCCGCTGGCCAAGCTCGATCCGGGCCGGGCTGGCGACGTGTTCCGCGACGCCGACGGCGTCACGCCCGAACACATCACATTCGACGTCACCGAGGCGCATCTCGCGTTGATTCCGCACCTGGCGGTCCGCTGGGACGACGCCCTCGACGTGCCCTGCGTCGACGCCCAGGCGCCCTACGGCGCGACGCCGGTGCCGGACGCAGCCTTGCACCACGAGATGCAACCGGCGTTGCAGATCTTCCTGCGCTACGCCGACATCGCGCCGGGCGATTACGACTGAAGGCTGCGGTCGCCGGCGCTTCTCCCTCCCCCCCTCTGCGGGGAGGGAGAGAAGGCGCTTCTCAGGCGTCCCGCTTCTTCCGCTGCGCCAGCGTCCGCAGCCGCAGCGCGTTGAGCTTGATGAAGCCCGCCGCATCGCGGTGGTCGTAGGCGACGGCGCCTTCCTCGAAGGTGACGAGGTCCTGGTCGTAGAGCGAGTGCGGGCTCGTGCGGCCGATGACGTGGACGCCGCCCTTGTAGAGCTTGAGCCGCACCTCACCGGTGACCAGTTCCTGGCTCTTGTCGATCAGCGCCTGCAGCATCTCGCGCTCGGGCGAGAACCAGAAGCCGTTGTAGATCAGTTCCGCGTATTGCGGCATGATCTGGTCCTTGAGGTGCGCCGCGCCGCGGTCCAGCGTGATCGACTCGATCGCGCGGTGGGCCGGCAGCAGGATGGTGCCGCCGGGCGTCTCGTACATGCCGCGGCTCTTCATGCCGACGAAGCGGTTCTCCACGAGGTCGAGCCGGCCGATGCCGTTGTCGTGGCCGAGCTGGTTGAGCTTGGCGAGCAGCGAGGCCGGAGACAGCTTTTCGCCGTCGATCGAGACCGCGTCGCCCTTCTCGAAGCCGATGGTGACGATCGTGGGCGTGTCCGGCGCCTCCTCGGGCGAGATCGTGCGCGAGAAGACGTAATCCGGCACCTCGTCGGCCGGGTCCTCGAGCACCTTGCCCTCGGAGGAGGCGTGCAGGAGGTTGGCGTCCACCGAGAACGGGCTCTCGCCGCGCTTGTCCTTGGCGATCGGGATCTGGTGCTGCTCGGCGAAGGCGATCAGCTGCTCGCGGCTCTTCAGGTCCCATTCGCGCCAGGGCGCGATGACCGTCACGTCGGGCTTGAGGGCGTAGTAGCCGAGCTCGAACCGGACCTGGTCGTTGCCCTTTCCGGTGGCGCCGTGGCAGACCGCGTCGGCGCCCAGCCGCTCGGCGATCTCGATCTGTTTCTTGGCGATGAGCGGCCGGGCGATCGAGGTGCCGAGCAGGTAGACACCCTCGTAGACCGCGTTGGCGCGAAACATCGGAAACACGTAGTCCCGCACGAATTCCTCGCGCAGGTCCTCGATAAAGATGTTCTCGGGCTTGATGCCGAGCAGCTCCGCCTTGCGGCGGGCCGGCTCTAGTTCCTCGCCCTGGCCGAGGTCGGCGGTGAAGGTGATCACCTCGCAGCCGTAGGTCGTCTGCAGCCATTTGAGGATGATCGAGGTGTCGAGGCCGCCGGAATAGGCGAGCACGACCTTGTTCACGGGCTTCTTGTCGGGCTCGGACATGCGGACCTTCGGGTGTTCGCGGACGTTAGGCGAGGGGGTTGCGGCGGCTTATCGCGCCGTCCGGCGCCCTGCAACCGGAACGGCCTGCAACCGGCATGCCGGGCCGGACGTTCGCTCAAGCGCGCGGGGCGTCGCCGATGCCCCGTCGCGCGCGCCAACCTGCCTCGCTCCCGACATCGACGGGTGTGAGATTTGCGTGCCGACACCTAAGACCCGGAGAAGCGATCACCATGGCGCGCCAGCCGACCCTCGAGTTCTGGTACGAGTTCGCTTCGACCTATTCCTACCTCGCCGCCGCCCGGATCGAGGGTCTGGCCGCGACGGCCGGCGTGGCGGTGCGCTGGCGCCCGTTCCTGCTCGGGCCGATCTTCGCCTCGCAGGGCTGGACGAGCTCGCCCTTCAACCTCTACCCGGCCAAGGGCCGCAACATGTGGCGCGACATGGAGCGCGAGGCCGCCCGCTGCGGCCTGCCGCCAGTGCGGCGCCCCGATCCGTTCCCGCAGAACAGCCTCAGCGCAACCCGCGCCGCCATCCTCGGGCAGGACCAGGATTGGCTGGTGCCGTTCTCGAAGGCGGTGTTCGAATCCTGCTTCGCGCACGGCCGCTCGATCGCCGAGCCCGCGGCGGTGGTCGAGATCCTGAACGGGCTCGGCCTCGACGGGACGCAGCAGCTCAAGGCGGCGGCGAGCGAAGCGAACAAGACCAAGCTCCGCGTCGTCGGCGAGGAGGCGCGCTCGCGCGGCATCTACGGCGCCCCGACCTTCCTGACGGATGACGGTGAGCTGTTCTGGGGCAACGACCGCCTGGAGCAGGCGCTGGCCTGGGCCGCCGGCGAGCGCCCGGGCGACATGCGCTGACGCCATCGCGCGACGAGACTCCCCGACGCGAAGGCCCCGACATCGCCTGAATTGCCGGGCTGATGCGCGGGCTCGACACCGCCGCTCGGACGCCAGCATGCCCTTCACCCGCCGTCACCTCATCGCGACCTCGGCCGCCGCCGTCGCCCTCACCCGGGCGGCGCGCGCCCAATCGTATGGTCAGCGCGTCTCGGTGACGAGCGACGAGGGCAGGCCGGTCGCCAACTCCGTGCTCCCAGGCGAGATCACCGGCCAGCTCGCGTCCCTGCGGGGAATCACCTACGTCGGCCCGCGCGAGGCCGAGACGACGCTGTACGAGTTCTTCGACTTCAACTGCCCCTACTGCCGCAAGGCCGCCGCCGACGTGATCGCCCTGCACGCCGCCGACCCGGCGTTGCGCATCGGCCTTGTCCAGAATCCGATTCTGTCGCCGCAATCGGCCCAGGCCGCCAAGGTGGCGCTGGCCGTCCAGCGCAAGCTCGGCTCCGAGGCGGCCTGGGACTTCTACGGCCGGTTGCTCGGCAAGCCCGGCAAGATCGACGGCCCCGGCGCGCTCGCCGCCGGCACGGCGCTTGGGATCGCCGGACCGGAGCTGGAGAGCATCGCCGACAGCGACGAGGTCCGCGAAGCGCTCAAGAGCCAGATGCGGATCGCGGCCGACCTCGGCCTCTACGCGACCCCATCCTACGTGCTGGGCAACGCCGGCATCCTCGGGCATCCGGGCGCCCGCTCCATGGCGAAGATGATCGCCGCCACCCGCCGTTGCGACCGCCTCGCCTGCTGATTTCCCCTGTAGGATCGATCACCCGGCGCAAGCTCGGCCGGGCCGCCGCCATCGGCCGATCGCCTTGCGCGGCTCCGGTTGCCATGCTAGGCGGTCGCCGCGCCGGCCGAGGGATCTTCGTGGGTCCCGGACAAGCCCGGCACAATCCCATTTCCCGACGGTCTCCGGCCTGGCGCCCTGATTACGGCGCAGCCCGGTCGGAACCGAAGGGCCAAGGAACAAGAGAGAGCGACGGGTGGCGCAGAACGGTTCCGAGGGTTCCCTGGTCGGCGGCGTGTCGGGTAGATACGCCTCCGCCCTGTTCGATCTCGCCCGTGACGAGCGCCAGATCGATGCGACGGCCGAGGGCCTCGAGCGCTTCGACGCCTTGCTCAAGGAGAGCGCGGACCTCCGCCGTCTCGTCCGTAGCCCGGTCTTCTCGGGTGAGGAGCAGGCCGCCGCCATCGGCGCGATCCTCGAGAAGGCCGGCATCACCGGCCTCGCTGCCAACTTCATCCGCCTGTCGGCCGCCAACCGCCGCCTGTTCGCGCTGCCCGGCATGATCGCCGCCTTCCGCAGCCTGGTTCGCGAATCGAAGGGCATCGTCCGCGCCGAGGTTCGCGTGGCCGAGCGGCCCTCCGACGCGGTGCTGGAGGAGATCAAGACCAGCCTGCGCGACGTCGCGAAGTCCGAGGTCGACCTCGACCTGCACGTCGACCCGAGCCTGATCGGCGGCCTCATCGTCAAGATGGGCTCGCGCATGGTCGACGCTTCGCTCCGGACCAAGCTGAACGGCATTCGTCTCGCGATGCGGGAAGCCCGTTAGGCCGTCCGTCGAGGACGCCCCGGCTCTCGCCATCACACCTGAACACCTGACAAGAACGAACTGAAGGGCCCGACGATGGACATCCGCGCCGCCGAGATCTCCGCGATCCTGAAAGACCAGATCAAGAACTTCGGCGAGGAAGCCGAAGTCTCCGAGGTCGGCCAGGTCCTGTCCGTCGGCGACGGCATCGCCCGCGCCTACGGCCTCGACAACGTCCAGGCCGGCGAGATGGTCGAGTTCGAGTCCGGCGTGCGCGGCATGGCGCTCAACCTCGAGCAGGACAACGTCGGCATCGTGATCTTCGGCTCTGACCGCGAGATCAAGGAAGGCCAGACCGTCAAGCGCACCGGTGCCATCGTGGACGTCCCGGTCGGCAAGGGCCTGCTCGGCCGCGTGGTCGACGGCCTCGGCAACCCGATCGACGGCAAGGGCCCGATCGAGTCGACCGAGCGTCGACGCGTCGACGTGAAGGCGCCGGGCATCATCCCGCGCAAGTCCGTGCACGAGCCGATGGCGACGGGCCTCAAGGCCGTCGACGCCCTGATCCCGGTCGGCCGCGGCCAGCGCGAGCTGATCATCGGCGATCGCCAGACCGGCAAGACCGCGATCGTGCTCGACACGATCCTCAACCAGAAGCCCGGCCACGCCGCCGGCGGCGACGAGAAGTCGAAGCTCTACTGCATCTACGTCGCCATCGGCCAGAAGCGCTCGACGGTCGCCCAGTTCGTGAAGGTCCTCGAGGATCAGGGCGCGATGGAGTACTCGATCGTCGTCGCCGCCACCGCCTCGGACGCCGCGCCGATGCAGTTCATCGCGCCGTTCGCCGGCTGCGCCATGGGCGAGTACTTCCGCGACAACGGCATGCACGCCGTGATCTCGTACGACGACCTGTCCAAGCAGGCCGTGGCCTACCGCCAGATGTCGCTGCTGCTGCGCCGCCCGCCGGGCCGCGAGGCCTATCCCGGCGACGTGTTCTACCTGCACTCGCGCCTGCTCGAGCGCGCCGCCAAGATGGGCGACGCCGCCGGCAACGGCTCGCTGACCGCGCTGCCGGTCATCGAGACCCAGGCCAACGACGTGTCGGCCTACATTCCGACCAACGTGATCTCGATCACCGACGGCCAGATCTTCCTCGAGACCGACCTGTTCTACCAGGGCATCCGCCCGGCGGTGAACGTCGGCCTCTCGGTCTCGCGGGTGGGCTCCTCGGCCCAGACCAAGGCGATGAAGAAGGTCGCCGGCAAGATCAAGGGCGAGCTGGCGCAGTACCGCGAGATGGCGGCGTTCGCGCAGTTCGGTTCGGACCTCGACGCCTCGACCCAGCAGCTGCTCAACCGCGGCTCGCGCCTCACTGAGCTCCTGAAGCAGCCGCAGTTCTCGCCGCTGAAGATGGAGGAGCAGGTCGCGGTGATCTACGCCGGCGTCAACGGCTACCTCGACAAGATGCCGGTCGCGAAGGTCCGCCCGTTCGAGGACGCGCTGCTGTCGACGCTCCGCACCAAGCACGCCGACCTGCTCTCCGCGATCCGCGACTCGAAGGACCTGTCGGACGACAGCGCCGCCAAGCTCAAGAGCGTGGTCGAGAGCGTGGCGAAGTCGCTCGCGAACTAGACGAACCCGCCTCATCGGGCGCCCGGCGACGGGCGCCTGGTCGTGAACAGGCCCTGAGAGACCGGACCACCCGATGGCGAGTTTGAAGGATCTGCGCAACCGCATCACTTCGGTGAAGGCGACGCAGAAGATCACCAAGGCGATGCAGATGGTCGCCGCCGCCAAGCTGCGGCGCGCACAGACGGCTGCCGAAAGCGGCCGTCCCTATGCCGAGAAGATGGCGGCGGTGCTCGGCAACCTCGCCGGGAACCTCGTCGGCGGCGTCGGCGCGCCGAAGCTGCTGGCCGGCACCGGCAAGGACCAGACCCACCTGCTGATCGTCTGCACCGGCGACCGCGGCTTGTGCGGCGCTTTCAACTCGTCGATCGCGCGCCTGGCGCGGGCGCATGCCGACAAGCTCGCGACCGAGGGCAAGACCGTCAAGATGATGACGGTCGGCAAGAAGGGTCTGGACCAGCTTCGCCGCCAGTTCCGCGAGCAGATCGTCGAGTCGCAGGACATCCGCGGCAACCGCCCGGTCGACTACCCCTTCGCCGCCGAGATCGCCGACAAGATCCTGACCCGCTACGAGGCCGGCGAGTTCGACGTCGCGACGCTGTTCTTCTCCGAGTTCCGCTCGGTGATCTCGCAGATCCCGACGGCGCAGCGCCTGATCCCGGCGGAGCTGCCCGAGGGCGGCGCCAGCAGCACCGGTGCGCCGGCGGATTCGGCGATGGAATTCGAGCCCTCTGAGGAGGCGATCCTCGAGACGCTGCTGCCGAAGAACCTCACGGTTCAGGTCTACCGGGCGCTCCTCGAGAACGCCGCATCCGAGCAGGGTGCACGCATGAGCGCCATGGATTCCGCGACCCGCAACGCGGGCGAGATGATCAAAAAGCAGACGCTGATCTACAACCGCACGCGTCAGGCGATGATCACCAAGGAACTCATCGAAATCATTTCGGGCGCCGAAGCCCTCTAAGCGCCTTCGCCGGCGCACCGACCGCATACCTTTCAAGGGCACGCAATCATGGCAAACACCGCTTCCCCCGGCGCCGGCTCCAACAAGGTCGGCAAGATCGTCCAGGTCATCGGCCCCGTCGTCGACGTGCAGTTCGACGGCCACCTGCCGGAGATCCTGAACGCGCTCGAGACCAAGAACAACGGCAACCGCCTCGTGCTGGAAGTCGCCGCGCAGCTCGGCGAGAGCACCGTGCGCTGCATCGCGATGGACACCTCCGAGGGTCTGACCCGGGGCCAGGAGTGCACCGACACCGGCTCGCCGATCATGGTCCCAGTCGGCCACAACACGCTCGGCCGCATCATGAACGTCATCGGCGAGCCGATCGACGAGGCCGGCCCGATCCAGTCGGACTCGCTCCGCGCCATCCACCAGCCCGCGCCCCCCTATACCGACCAGTCGACGGAGTCGCAGATCCTCGTCACCGGCATCAAGGTGGTCGACCTGCTCGCCCCCTACGCCAAGGGCGGCAAGATCGGCCTGTTCGGCGGCGCCGGCGTCGGCAAGACCGTGCTGATCATGGAGCTGATCAACAACATCGCCAAGGTGCACTCGGGCTACTCGGTCTTCGCCGGCGTCGGCGAGCGCACCCGCGAGGGCAACGACCTCTACCACGAGATGATCGAGTCCAAGGTGAACATGGACCCGAAGGAGAACGGCGGGTCGGCCGAGGGCTCCAAGTGCGCGCTGGTCTACGGCCAGATGAACGAGTCTCCCGGCGCCCGCTCGCGCGTCGCGCTCACCGGCCTCACCATCGCCGAGGACTTCCGCGACCAGGGCCAGGACGTGCTGTTCTTCGTGGACAACATCTTCCGCTTCACTCAGGCCGGCTCGGAAGTGTCGGCGCTGCTCGGCCGCATCCCCTCAGCCGTGGGCTACCAGCCGACGCTCGCCACGGACATGGGCGCCCTGCAGGAGCGCATCACCACCACGAACAAGGGCTCGATCACCTCGGTGCAGGCGATCTACGTGCCGGCCGACGATCTGACCGACCCGGCGCCCGCCGCCTCGTTCGCCCACTTGGACGCGACCACGACGCTGTCGCGCTCGATCGCCGAGAAGGGCATCTATCCGGCGGTGGACCCGCTTGACTCGACCTCGCGCATGCTGTCTCCGGCGATCCTCGGCGAGGAGCACTACGATGTCGCCCGCAAGGTCCAGCAGACGCTGCAGCGCTACAAGTCGCTCCAGGACATCATCGCCATCCTCGGGATGGACGAGCTGTCGGAAGAGGACAAGCTGACGGTCGCGCGCGCCCGCAAGATCGAGCGCTTCTTCTCGCAGCCCTTCTCGGTGGCCGAGATCTTCACCGGCTCCCCGGGCATCCAGGTGCCGCTGGAAGACACGATCAAGGGCTTCAAGGGCCTCGTCGAGGGCAAGTACGACGACTTGCCGGAAGCGGCCTTCTACATGGTCGGCACCATCGAGGACGCTCAGGCCAAGGCCAAGAAACTGAAGGCGGCTTGAGGTCTTGAATACGAAGATCGTCCTGTTGGTCGTCGGCCTCCTGGCCGGCGGCCTCGTCGGCTACGTGACGCGGCCCGAGGCGGCCGAGATCAAGATCGGCCCGCTCTCCGTCGAAGTGCAGGGCGACCGCCCGGCCGGCACCCGCGGCGGCGAGCTGACCAGCGGGCAGACACAGCACGTCGCCCTGTTCGCGGGCATTGGTGCGCTGATCGGTTTCGGCCTCGGCTTCGCCACGGACCGGCGCAGAGCCTAACTCTCAAGGCCGGCACGTAGCCCTCGGGTGGCCGCGCGCCGGGAATGACAAACGTCGGGATTCCGAGCGCATGGCCACCTTCCACTTCGATTTCGTCGGCCCCGAGCGGTCGCTGTATTCCGGCGAGGTCGAGTCGGTGCAGATTCCCGGCACCGAGGGCGAGATGACGGTGCTCGCCGGCCACGCCCCGGTGCTCACCTCGCTTCGCGTGGGCGTGATCGTGGTCACCGAGCGCGCCAACAGCGGCAAGCGCATCTACGTCCGCGGTGGCTTCGCCGACATCGGGCCGACCGGCGTGACGGTGTTGGCCGAGCGCGCCGCCCCGATCGAGGAGCTGACCCCCGAATCCCTCGATCGGGACATCGAGGCGGCCGAGCTGCAGCGCGACGCCACCGAGGACCTGCAGAAGCGCGAGGAGCTGAACGGCCAGATCGTCCAGCTTCAGGAGACGAAGAACCTCCTTAAGCTCTGAGCCTTTCACCCCCAACATTTTCAGGACGACCGAAGCCCGCTCGAACCGCCGTCACCGGCGCGGTTCGGCGGGCTCTTTCGTGTCGTGCGCCGACGAATCCTGAGCCAGCGCGAGGGAGATCAGCGCCTCGGCCGCGTCCGGCCCGACGGGACAGCCCGTTTCGAGCCAGCGTCGGCGCAGAGCCGCGAGGGCGACCCCGATCCTCGGCCCGGCCGGGATGCCGCGAGCGACGAGGGCTGCCCCGGTCACCGGCAGGACCGGAGCGGGTTCATTCTTCAGGTCGCGCCAGGCGTTTGCAGCGTCCGGGCCGATCACCGGGCGCGGCTCGCCGGCGGTCGCGTCCATCGCCGCTTGAAGGGCTGCAGGCCCGTGCTCGGCCACGAGCGCACGGAGCGCCGGCCGGTCGATCGCGGCGGGGGTCTTCAGCGCAGCGAGGGCGCGGGCGTAGGCGTCGAGGGTAGCGTGCTCGGCCTTCGAAAGCCGCAAACCCTCCGCGAGGCGCTCGGCCTCGGCCCGCGTGGTCACGGACAGCGCGGCGAGACGCTGGATCGTGCCGGCGCCGGCCTCGATCGCGCGCGCGAGCCTGCCCCGCTCGGCGACGCCGCCGGTGATGCGGGCGAGAAGGCCGGTCTCGGCGAGGATGGCGACGGCGCCCGGCGCACCGGGGGCGGCCAAGAGCTTCAGGAACTCCATGCGGACGCGCTCCCGCGACAGGCTCGCCAGGGCCGCTCGCGCGGCGACGCAGGCGGCGAGCGCCGGCGCATCAGGCTCTCCTCCACCGAACCGGGCGTGAAAGCGGAAGAACCGCAGGATGCGCAGGGCGTCCTCGCGGATCCGCGTCGCGGGGTCTCCGATGAAGCGGATGCGGGCCTCCGCGAGGTCGGCGCGGCCGCCGGTGGTGTCGTGGAGCGTGTCGTCGGCGCCGAGCGAGAGCGCGTTGACCGTGAAGTCCCGCCGCTCGGCGTCGCGCGCGAAGTCACGGCCGAACCGCACCACAGCGTGCCGCCCGTCGGTCTCGACGTCCTCGCGCAGGGTCGTCACCTCGACCGGCCGCCCGGCGACGACCAGCGTCACGGTGCCGTGCTCGATCCCGGTCGGCACGGCCTTCAGGCCCGCCGCCCGCGCCCGATCGATCACGGCGTTCGGCAGGAGCGTCGTGGCGAGGTCGATGTCCGCGGCGTCGACCCCGAGGAGCGCGTCGCGCACGCAGCCGCCGACGAGCCGGGTCTCCTCGCCAGGTGCATCTAGGCCGGCGAGGACGGCGCGGACCTCGGGCCGGGCGAGCAGCCGCGCCGGGCCGTCGGGGTCGAGGCGCCGCATCAGCGGAACTCGCCTGGCACCAGCCGGCCGTTCTCCATGTGGGTCGGCACGAAGCCGGTGGCGTGGCGCTCGGAGAACAGGCCCGAGGCCACCAGCGAGGCGATCACCACGGCCAAGCCGGCCAGGACGAGGCGAAAGGCCTGGGCGTCCCAGTGCGCCCGCTGCAGCGGGTTGCGGCCGACAAGCAGCAGGTAGGTGAAGAACAGCCCGAAGGGCAGCAGGAAGAGCCCGAACTCCTCCACGAGGCGACGCAGCATGGCATCCGATCGATGGGCGCGGGCGATTCCCGCTCGGCTCAGAGGTGGGACTTCGGTGGCCCGAATTCGAGCCGTTCGGCGAGGTTGTGCAGGATGCCCGCCGTCACCCCCCAGATCAGGCGCTCGCCATAGGGCAGGGCGTAGAAGCGCCGGTCGCGGCCCTGCCACACCCGCATCCGCAGCTCGTAGCGCGACCGGTCGGCGATCACCGCCAGGGGGACCTCGAAGATCGCGTCCACCTCGGCCGGGTTCGGCGCGAGGCGCGCCTCCCGGTCGACGAGGCCGATCACAGGCGCCACCAGGAAGCCGGTGCCGGACAGGTAGGGATCGAGGTAGCCGAGCATCCGCACGTGACGCGGCGACAGGCCGACCTCCTCCTCGGCCTCGCGCAGGGCCGCCGCCATCGGGCTTGCGTCGGTCGGGTCGATCTTGCCGCCGGGCAGCGCGACCTGGCCGGAATGGTCGCGCAGGTGGGCGGCGCGCTGCGTCAGCACGATCGCGAGGCCGGATTCGCGCGCGACGACCGGCACCAGAACGGCCGCCCGCCGGTGCGGCGGCGGCGGGATTACGGCGCTGCCGTCGGGCTCCAGGCTGTGGTCGCCGCGCGGGTTCGAGGTCGGATCGTCCGGCCCGGGCGGGTCGCGGGCGAGCCGCGCCTCGGCGCGGGCGAGGAAGTCGGCGAGGTCCGCGTCGCGCGTCGGGCTGTCCACGGCGCTCACGCGGCGTCGGCCGGGGCGATGCGGTGGAAGCGGCCGCCTGCGGCGATGCCGAGCCACGGCACGCCCTCGATCTCACGCTCCTCGGCGAGCGCCACGAGATCGTAGGTCAGCGCCCGCGTCACCAGCGCCCAGAGTCCGCGGCGGACGTGGAGATAGGGCTTGAGGGCGCCGGCCTCGCCCTCGGCGAAACGTAAGCCGTGCTCGGAATCGACGGGCACGAGGTCGTCGACGTTGGTGCGGAAGCTGATGCGGCGCGCATCGCCCTCGCCGTCGATCGCCATCTCGACGGCGACGAAGGCCGCATCCTCCACGGTGATCGAGACCTTCTCCACCGGCGTGACCAGCACCGTCGTACCGTCGGGCTCGCGCCGCAGGATCGAGGCGAACAGCTTCACCATCTTCGGGCGGCGGATCGGCGTGCCGTCGTGGAACCAGGTGCCGTCGGCGGCGATGCGGATGTCGATCGCGCCGCAATCGGGCGGATTCCACTTGTCCACCGGCGGCAGCCCGCGCTTGGGCAGCTCGGCCAGGGCCGCGCCGAGGCGGCTCAGGGTCGGATCGTCGGAGGCGGTCATGCGCCCTCAGATAGCGCGCCGGACGGGCCGGGAACCGGAGGCGCCTCCGGGCGCCGGCGCAGGATCTTCCAGACGCCCGAGGCGACGCCGACCACGCGCGCCGCGTGGCGCAGCTCGCAACGCAGGAAGACGAGCGAGCCGGTGCGCTTGATGACCTCGGGCGCCAGGGTGATCCAGTCGCCGAGCCGCGCGGTGTCGACGAACTGCATCTGCATTTGGATCGTCACACAATTCGCCCCGTCGGCCGCCCGCATCGCGGTCTCGCCCAGCGCCCGGTCGGCGAAGCTCATCAGCATGCCGCCGTGGACCACGCCGATCAGGTTGGCGTGCTTGTCGGCGGCACGGAACGCGTAGGCGCCGTCGCGGACGTAGACCGGCCCGACATGGGCGATGAAGCCGGTGTCGTGGATCGGCGTCCAGCCGTCGCCCTCGTGGGGCTCGGCCTCGGGCGTTCGCGGTTCGCTGGGCGTCATGGGGGCGGGATCTCGATCGCGCGGCGGGCGCAGGCGCAGGGTTTTGTGGCACGGTCGCATCGCGGCCGCCGGCTGTCACGCGAAGTTCGGGGGCACTTCAGGCTTTGGCTCACCTCACCCGCTTACGTGCCCCGCGGCTTGGCGCGGCGGGTGGGTGGCGCCTCCAGCGGATTTTCCGGCCAGGGATGGCGCGGATAGCGGCCGCGCATCTCGGTGCGCACGGCGCTCCAGGAGCCGCGCCAGAAGCCGGGGAGGTCGCGGGTGATCTGGACCGGGCGGTGGCCGGGCGAGAGCAGGTGGAGGACGAGCGGCACCCGGCCCACAGTCGGATGCGTCGCCAGCCCGAACAGCTCCTGCACCCGCACGGCCAGGACCGGCCCGCCCTCGGCCTCGTAGTCGACCGGGATGCGCGAGCTGGTCGGAACCTCGACATGGGTCGGCGCCTGGGCGTCGAGTCGGGCGAGCAGCGGCCACGGCAACAGCTCATGCAACGCCTCGCCGAGGTCGGCGGCGGAGACGGCGTCGAGGCCGAGGCGGCCGACGAGGGCTGGCGCGAGCCAGTCCTCGATGGTCTCCGTGAGGGTGGCGTCGGCGAGGTCGGGCCAGTCGCCGCCCTCCGCCGCGCGCAGGAAGGCGATGCGGGCGCGCCACTGCGTCAGCGCCGGGGTCCAGGGCAGCTGTTCGAGGCCGAGGCTGGCGATGCCGCGGGCCAGCACCCTGGCCGAGTCGAGGTCGGCGGGCACGGGGCGCGTGCGCTCGCTGAGGGTGATGGCGCCGAGCCGGCGCAGGCTGCGGGCCCGCAGCGCCCGCGCCGCGCCGTCGAAGGTCACCTGCGTCACGCCCTCGATGCGGTCGGCGAAGGCTGCCTCGATCGCGTCGAGGTCGATCGCGGCGGCGGCGAGGATGCGGGCGTTGCCGGCGGCGCCGACGACGTCGGCCACCACGAGGAAGGGCTCGCGGGCGAGCGGCGAGGCGGGGTCGAGGCGCCCGGCCCGCCCGTTGGCCATCACGAACTCGCCGTCGCGCCCGCGCGCCTTCGCGACCCGGTCGGGGTAGGCCAGCGCCAGGAGGGCACCCGCCGCCGGGTCCGAGGTCGCGCGAGTCCCGGACGGGGAAGCCGAGCGCGCCCAGCCCTGGGCCATGCGGCGCATGTCGGCGGCACGTTGCCCGCGGTCGCGCCGATAGCGCTCGACCCGGTCGGCGAGGTCCACCGCGTCGCCGCCGAGGCCACGCTCGACCAGGACGGCGGCGAGGTCGGCGGCGGCGGTCGCGGCGCCGAAATCGGCGGCGGCGACCACCATGCGGGCGAGCCGCGGCGGCAGGGGGAGGGCGCGCAGGCGCCGCCCGGTCTCGGTGAGCCGCCCGTCAGCGTCGATCGCATCGAGGTCGCGCAGCATCGCGCGCGCCTCCTTCAGGGCCGGGGCCGGCGGGGGATCGAGGAAGGCGAGGGTGCCGGGATCGGTCACGCCCCACTCGGCGCAGTCGAGCACGAGCCCGGCGAGGTCCGCCAAGACGATCTCGGGCCGGGTGAACGGTTCGAGCGCGCTGGTTCCGGCCTCGGCCCAGAGGCGCCAGCACACGCCGGGCTCGGTCCGGCCGGCGCGGCCGCGGCGCTGGTCCACCGAGGCGCGGGAAGCCCGCGCGGTGACGAGCCGGGTGAGCCCGAGGCCGGGCTCGTAGACCGGCACCCGGGCGAGGCCGGAATCGACCACGATGCGCACGCCCTCGATCGTCAGCGAGGTCTCGGCGATGCTGGTGGCCAGCACCACCTTGCGCGCGCCCGGCCCGGCCGGCGCCACCGCCCGGTCCTGCTCGGCCGGCGTCAGCGCGCCGTAGAGCGGCGCGATCGCGACTTCCGGCCCGACGCGGCCCTCCAGCGAGGTGGCGACGCGGCGGATCTCGCCCTGGCCCGGCAGGAACGCCAGGACCGAGCCCGGATCGGCCCGGAGCGCAAGCAGGATCGCGTCCGCCATCGCATCCTCGATCCGGCGGTTGGGATCGCGGTCGGCGTAGCGGGTCTCGACGGGGAAGGCTCGCCCCTCCGAGGCGACGACGGGGGCGTCGCCGAGCAGGTGCGCGACGCGGGCGCCGTCGAGGGTGGCCGACATCACCAGGATGCGCAGGTCGTCGCGCAAGGCCGCCTGCGCGTCGAGGGCGAGCGCGAGGCCGAAGTCGGCGTCGAGCGAGCGCTCGTGGAACTCGTCGAACAGCACCGCCCCGACGCCGGAGAGTTCCGGGTCGTCGAGGATCATCCGGCCGAACACGCCCTCGGTCACGACCTCGATGCGGGTGCGGCTCGAGATCTTGGAGCCGAGGCGGACGCGCAGGCCGATGGTGTCGCCGACCCGCTCGCCGAGCGTGCCGGCCATGCGCTCGGCCGCCGCGCGGGCGGCGAGGCGGCGCGGCTCGAGCAGGATGATCTTGGCTGTTCCGAGCCAGGACGCCTGCAACAGGTCGAGGGGCACTCGCGTGGTCTTGCCGGCGCCCGGCGGCGCGACGAGGACGGCCGCGTTCGATCGGGCCAGCGCCGCTCGCAGGTCGGGCAGCGCCGCATCGATCGGCAAGGGGCTGTGCGGCAAGGGGCTGCGCGCGAGGGCGTCGTTCGGGCGGGGCGCGGAGGATGGGGTCGCCGCCGCCGCGACGGTATCAGCGGGGCGCTCGGACGCCATAACGATTCAACTCCTCGAACAATCCCGACTCCGGCAAGAAATAAATCCCCCGCCGACGGCATGATTTCACAGCCGGTGGCCGGAACCACGCGCCGTCCATGAACTTGTAGGCCCGCAGCGCACGAGCGCGGAACTGGAGAATCCTTGGATGACGCGTCTTTCTTTGACCCTCGCGACCGGCCTGCTCCTCGGTGGCCTCGGGCTCGGGTCGATCTCGGCCTCCGCCGCACCCGCGATGCCGCAGGCCGGCGTCGTCGCCGAGAGCACGACGGACGCCGTCGCCTACCGTCGCCACTACCGCCACCACCACTCCACGAAGGCCGAGCGCATGATGCGCCGCCGCAACACCATGCGCCACGGCAATCCGAACGCACGCAACCCGGCGATGCGTGGCTACCAGCAGAACCTCGGCGACACCGTCGGCGGCCCGCGCTACTGATCCGTCGCACGTCCCGACCACTCGACCTGAAGCCGGCGCCGCGTGGCGCCGGCTTTTTCCTGCCGCGAATTGGGGTACGCGCACGCGTGCCTTCTCCCCAGCGATCGGAGGAGCCCGCGCTGATCAAACACGGGCGGGTCTGCTAAGAGCGCTGCCATGGCTCGCAGCTCCGCCCGAAACCTCGCCGACGCCGCCGGATCCGGCACCGCGGAGGTCGCAGGCCCGACGCCGATGATGGCGCAGTACATCGAGATCAAGGCCGCCAACCCGGACTGCCTGCTGTTCTACCGGATGGGCGACTTCTACGAGCTGTTCTTTTCCGACGCCGAGACGGCCTCGCGGGCGCTCGGCATCGTCCTGACCAAGCGCGGCAAGCACGGCGGCGCCGACATCCCGATGTGCGGCGTGCCGGTGGAGCGCGCCGACGACTACCTCAGCCGCCTGATCGGGCTCGGCCACCGGGTCGCGGTCTGCGAGCAGACCGAGGACCCGGCCGAGGCCAAGCGGCGGGGGCCGAAATCCGTGGTCCGCCGCGAGGTCGTGCGGCTGGTCACCCCCGGCACCATCACAGAGGACCGTCTTCTCGATCCCGGCAGCGCCAACCTGCTGCTGGCGATCGGCCGTCGCAAGGTCTCGGACGCGGCCTTCGCATACGGGCTCGCGGCGATCGACATCTCCACCGGGCGGTTCGCCCTGAGCGAGGTTCCGGGCGCCGACCTCGCTGGCGCGATCGCCCGCCACGACCCGCGCGAGATCGTGCTGTCGGACGCGATTCACGCCGACCCGGCGCTCGCCCGCCTTTGGGCAGAGAGGCGGGCGGCCGTGGTCCCCCTGGCCCAGGCGGAGCTGGAGCCGGCCTCGGCCGAGCGCCGCCTCCGCGAGCAGTACGGCGTCGCGACGCTCGACGGCTTCGGCACCTTCACCCGCGCCGAGATCGCCGCCGCCGGCGCAGCCCTGCTCTACGTCGCGCGAACCCAGCTCGCCGCCCGCGCGCCGCTCTGCGTGCCGACCCGCGAGGAGGCCGGGACCACGCTGGCGATCGACGCGGCGACGCGGGCCAACCTCGAACTCACCCGAACGCTCTCGGGCGAGCGGGTCGGCAGCCTCCTCGACGCGATCGACCGGACCGTCTCGGCCAACGGCGCGCGGCTGCTGGCCGAGCACCTCGCCGGACCGCTCACCGAGCTGGCCGCGATCGCGCGGCGGCACGATGCGGTGGCGCGGCTCGTGGAGGACCGCGCCCTGCGCGCCGCCCTGC